>DAOVRD010000297.1 GCA_030628375.1 Planctomycetota bacterium | reverse complement strand
CAGGGCCGACACCTTCTCCAGGTAGGGAGGGCCACAGGGCTCCTCGCGGGAGGAGACGGTGCTGCGGGCTGTGCGTCGCTGCTGATCTGAGAGGAACAGAGCGTAATCCGGGCGGTAGTCCCTACCCAGAGCGCGGAAGTTGACCTGGGTTTCGTAGCTCCAGCCGAGGGCGTCGAGAACGGGCCGGATGAACTGAGTTTCGGTCTGCGCCTCGCTAAGGGTAGGGAGAGCGTCGGTCTTCTCACTCAACAGCGCGCTCAAGCGGGCGTGGAGCGAGCGGTAATCTCCCTCCCACTCCAGCTGCTCCGGCAGGCGGATGGCGAGGTAGTGATCTGAGAACAGCCCCCGGTTGGTGCTATATGGCAGTCCCATATCCTGTGCGGTCGTAAGAAACGAACAGGGTCAACAGCGCGGCCTGATTCTACAACGAGACGGGCAAAGGGGGCAAGCTCGCGGCGAGTGCAGGAGCACTGAGCCAACCGGTTCTTCGGTGTGCAGATCAGGTGCGCAGAACCCGCAGACGCACGATTGACCCAATGGCCGAGACGTGACCTGGGACGAAGCAGCCAATGCTCTCCTGCGCAGGTTCCTACGGCCACAGCAAGCAAGCACCTGGCCAGTCCAGCAGGAAACCTGACAGGACCTTCTTGCGGAAGGTTCGGCGGACTGTAGCCAGGGACATGACGAGGCAACTGCAGCCTTGCTCATCTTCACGGCCGCTGCCACTCGCAAGCTCCTCAGGACGCACTGCGGTCAGGGAGAACCCAAGGCGGTCGGAGAAACGCAGCAGGACGCGCCGGGCCAACCAGGAGGTCCTGTCGCTGGAGTCGACGACGATGACTCGTTCCCATGGTGGAAATCCTGCGCAGAACAGGGTCGGTGCGTGGCTCGCGAATGCCAGCCTCAGGTGAAGGCCGGGGAACCACCTGCGCAGCACGCCGACCGCGCCAAGCCGGTGGGGCACTACAAGCAGGTCGGACTCCTCGTACAAACGCGCCGCCAGCCTGTAAGGGCTTCCCGTGGCACAGGTCACCTCCGTTTTCTGATTCTCCGGGAAAGCCAGTTGCATTGCCTGCTCGATGTTGTGGAGTTGTTCCTGCGTCCTGTCGGCTTCCCGGTCCTCAGCGATTGCGGCACCAACACCAAGTCCCCCAGCCGGCCCCACGAACCGCGGGAATGGGGCCAACAACAGTCGCGGAGTGTAGACAACAACCGTCACGCGGAGGGAGAGGTGACGTTGAAGCGCGACGGCCAAACCAGCGACGTGCTCCGGCGCATCTCCCAAGCCGGCGATAACGCATGCGCGAATGGGCTCTGGCACGGCGATGTCATTCATCGGTCGCCCCCCGCCCGGCGCTTGGCGTGGCCTCGTCAGCGCGTGCACGGCCGGACCTGTCGGCCCCCTCGTGCAGGTGGATGGTGTGGGTAGGGAAAGCGATCGAGAGACCCAGTTCCTCAAGCGCCCTCATGATGCCAAGATTGACCCGCTCCTTCGTGGCCAGGTGCTCATCCCAGGTGACGTCCCTGGTGAAGTAGTAAACCAGGATGTTCAGGCTGAATTCGCCAAACTCGGTGAACCGGATGAGCATGAACTCCTGGTCGACCCCTTCGTCTCCTTCGAGGATGCCGCGGATAGCGGACACCGCGTTCTGCATCTGGTCCGCCCGTGTCTCATAGGTGATGCCAATCGTCTGGGACACCCTCCTCTTGGGCATCCTGGACCAGTTGTCTATCACCTCATTGGCCACGGTCTTGTTGGGGATGAAGACGAGAGTGGCCGGCCAGGTACGAATCCGCGTTGTCCGGAATCCGATCTGTTCGACGGTCCCTTCGGTCCCAGCGACCTTGATCCAGTCGCCGACCGTGAATGGGCGGTCGAGGAATATGAAGATGGAGCCGAAGAAGTTCGCCAGGGTGTCCTGCAGTGCCAGGGCGACGGCCAAACCCCCGATCCCTAACCCCGCCAGGAGGCTGGAGACACTGTAGCCGAGCAGTTGGACGATCCAGAGGAAGCACACGACGGCGATAGTCGCCTTGAGGGCCCGGCGAATCAGCGGCAGCAGTTGGTCGTCGAGCTTGGATTCGGAGCGTTGCGCATACACGGCCAATGAGCCCACGATAGCATCGACTGCCCGGAAGAGGAACCAGACGAGAATCGCTCCCGCCAGAACCTTCATTGTTCCGAACACGAAGGTCTCCACGTCGGGCGCCGCCGGCAACGGCAGGACGGCGAAGGCCCCCGCGAAAGCCGCCAAGACGAACACGTAACCCAAGGGGGCCGACGCTGCCGTGGCCAGCCCGTCGTCTATGGCGAACGGGGTCTTCTCCAGCAGCGGGATGATCCGGCGCGCGAACAGGTAGTCGCTGACCTTCTTGAGGACCAGGCCGGCCAGAATGAGCAAGAACGCCGCGCCGAACTGCCAGATGGCAATCCCCATCACTTCATGGCGGCCCCACGACGACAGGCGGGCAGTCAGCTCCGACAGCCGAGCCGACTCTGCTACCTGGTCAGCCGGTGCGCCGTAGACATACGGGCCCAGCAGTGTTGCGCACAAAGAAAAACCGACCAGCGCAACGGCGATAACTGAAACGCCTCGTGGTCTTCCGGTCATCCGCCCTGGGTCCCTCCGTGCCCTCTTATTGCCCTGTGACGTATTCGGCCAGATCGGAGATGGTTTCGATGCCGAAGTCCAAAGCATGATCGCGGCGCATCGTGAGCGTGTAGGTGTTGTTGAAGCCGAGGGGCTCCAGCCAGACCATGTCGTAGTCCTCGGCGAAGGCCTTCTTCACTGCCTGATAGGCAGCATCCGGATCCGAGATGACGTCCTGCTTGAGGATGTTGACCAGGCCGGTCCCGGTGTACTCGGCATAGAGGTCGAGGTCGCCGGCCTTGAGGGCATTGAAGCATATCATCGTGCCGCCCAGGTTCAGCTTGCGCTTGACCTTGATGTTCGAGGAGCACTCGATGAGGGCGGCAAGCATCTCGCCGAGCACTTCTTGCTCAGTGAAGTGCTTGCTGCCGATGGTCACTTCGCCGGCGGAGCCATCGCCGGGCGAGGCATCGACGCTGAGCAACCCCTCGGAGGTGAGGAACTCCCGGGCGACGTCGGCTGCCTTCTCGCCCTCCTCGTCCACTCTGTAGTTCAGGCGCTGCATCGCCTGATCGGAGATCCCACCGGCGAGGCGGTTCAGTATCTGTTCGATCTCCGGATGCTCCTTCAGCGTCTCGGCCCGCACGAGGGGGGCGGCGTAGTACGGCGGGAAGAAGCCCTTGTCATCGTCCAGGACCAGCAGGTCATAGGCAGGGATACGGCCGTCGGTGGCGAAGGCGTCAATCACGTCCACGGCGCCGTCGGCGACTGCCTTGTACATCAGACCCGGATCCATCTGCATGGGTTCGGCTACGAACTCGAATCCGTAGTGCTCGCTCAGGCCAAGGTATCCATCCGGGCGTGTCAGGAACTCGGCGTCGAAGGCGGCCCGCATTCCCATGGATGGTCGGCTGTAGCGAATCAACGTCAGGACGATGCCGGCAACGATGACCACGCCGAGAACGATCAGCAAACGGCTCTTGGTTGACATCTCACTCCCCTTCTTCTCTGGAATGGTGGCTCTCGCGGATGCCCTCAGGCGTGAGCCAGCGCTCCAGGCGGCCGAGCAGCCAGTCAGCCGTCACGGCCAGCACGGCCGCAGGCACGGTTCCCGCCACCAGGTAGTCCATCTGTATGCTGCGGAGGCCCTTCAGTATCAGGTCCCCGAGCCCCCCAGCGCCTATCAGCCCGCACAGCGTCGCAATGCCGATGGTCCAGACCGTCGAGATCCGTATTCCCGCCATGATGACGGGCAACGAGAGCGGCAGCTCGACCGAGAACAGGATCTGGATTGGCTTCATGCCCATGCCCGTTGCCACCTCGACCACAGAAGGGTCGACCTGCCGAATGCCGGTGTAGGTGTTTCGCAATATTGGCAGCAGCGCGTACAACACCAAGGCCACCAGGGCAGGCAGCGTGCCGATGGTAGGCAGGGCAACCAGCGCGAACAGCAACACGATGAAGGATATCAGGGCTAGGCTGGGGACAGTCTGGATGACACCGGCAGCCCCCAGGACAGCCGAAGCGACTCGCCGCCACCTTGTGCGTGCTAGATAGACCCCCAGAGGCAAGGCTATCGCCACGGCGATCGCCATCGCGAAGAACACCAGGAAGGTGTGCTCGTAGGTGCGCCGCAGCATCTCGGGGCCGAGCTTGCGGAAGAACGACAGGACAGCGTTCATTGCGACCCTCCCGCTTCCCCAAGCACCTCAGTGATAGCTGCCAGCAGGTGTCTCTTAGTCAGATCGCCGAGGTAGCCCGTCCGGTCGTGTACGGCCAGTGCGCTGGCTGCCGTCTTCTTGAAAGCATCGAGCGCTTCCACGAGGGTGTCCGTTGCACGTAGCGTTGGGCGGGAATCCGCACGGGCCGGCACGGCCGTGGTCGCGGGCATGACACTTCGCACCTTTCTAGTCAACAGCGATAGCTGAAACCGGTGCTGGCCCAAGAACTGATCTACGAACTCGTTGGCGGGGCTTTCAACCAGCTCAGCCGGGGTAGCCAACTGCTGGAGCCGACCGGCATCCAGCAGGGCGATTCTGTCCCCCATTTTCGCCGCCTCGAAGACGTCGTGCGTAACGAAGATGATGGTCTTGCGTATCTCAGACTCGAGAGCGAGGAACTCGTTCTGGAGCTCCTCACGGGTTATCGGGTCCAGGGCCCCGAACGGCTCGTCCATGAGCACAATGGGGGGATCGGCGGCCAGGGCACGCGCTACGCCTATCCTTTGGCGCTGGCCGCCGCTCAGTTGCACAGGGTACCGCTCCCGGAACTCATCCGGCTCCAGCCCCACCATAGTCAGCAGCCCGTCCACCCGCTCTGCGATCTGCTCTCGGGACCACTGCAGAAGATTGGGCACCACGGCGATGTTCTCGGCGATCGTCATATGAGGGAAGAGGCCGATGTGCTGGATCGCATAGCCGATCCGGCGGCGCAGCCCGATGGGGTCCTGTTCCATGATGTCAGTGTCCGCCACCAGGATGTGGCCGGAGGTCGGCTCAATCAGCCGGTTGACCATCTTCATTGTGGTCGTCTTGCCGCTGCCACTTGTGCCGAGCAGGACAAGAGT
>DAOVRD010000042.1 GCA_030628375.1 Planctomycetota bacterium | reverse complement strand
GGGGTTGGCCTGCTGCCGGCAGGGTGAGGCGGCAGGTCAGCCGAGGCTGCTCGCAGAAGCACCCGTCGCGTAGGCGCTCTGGGAATGGCGGTAATGAAGCTGGCAATCACCGGAAAAGGCGGGGTTGGGAAGACCACCGTCGCCGTTTTCCTGGCGAAATACATGGCTGGCGAAGGGCACCGCGTCATACTGATTGACGCCGATCCCGATGCCAATACTGCAATGACGCTCGGCCTGGATTCCTCGGCTCAGCCCGAGCCGATCTCCGAACTCAAAGACCTGATCTTCGAGAGGACGGGGGCCAAGGGGACGGGGGGCGAGTTCTACACCCTCAACCCCCGCGTGGACGATATCCCCGAGCGCTACTCCGTTGACGCCGACGGCGTCAAGCTGCTACGCATGGGGCGCCTGGTCAGGGGCGGATCGGGCTGTTTCTGTCCGGAAAATGCATTCCTGAAGAACCTGCTGGCCTATCTGCTCTTCAGGGACGACCAGGTGGTCATTCTCGACATGGAAGCGGGCGTCGAGCACCTGGGCCGCGGTACGGCGCAGGGAGTGGACTGGATGCTCGTCGTGGTGGAACCCGGAAAGCGCAGCATACAGACGGCCCTGACCGTCAGGAGATACGCCGCCGACATCGGCGTGCACAACATCGGCATTGTCGTCAACAAGTTCAGGTCAGAAGAGGAGTTCCACGCCATTCAGCAGCAGTTGGCAGGGCTGCCCGTGGTGGCGAGATTCCCTTACCTGGACGGTGTCGCGTCTGCCGACCTGGAAGGAACCTGTCCCTATACGGGCACAGATGAGCAGAAGAAGCTTGTTCGCGATCTGCTGGCGGGACTTAATGGCAGCATCGGAGAGCCGCAAGGGACCGGGAGCGCTTCGGCCACACCGTAGAAGCACGGCCATGAATCGCGCTTGACGCCGTCTGGAGGTAAAGATGCCGGAAGAGAAAAACGTGAGAAGCATTGACAGCGCCTCGCAGCAGATGATAGAGCACTGCGCCGCCTGCGGGTTCGAACTGGCCTGGGACCGCTACGAGGCCGTGAGTCCTCAGTGCGACTTCGGTGTGCTGGGCCTGTGCTGCAAGAACTGCGTGCTGGGCCCGTGTCGCATAGACCCGTTCGAGGAAGGCGCTCAGCGTGGCGTTTGCGGGGCTACGGCGGGCACCATAGCGGCGCGGAACCTGGCCCGGCACATGGCCGCCGGTGCTGCGGCGCACTCGGACCACGGCCGCGACATCACACACGCCCTGCTTCTGACCGCCCTGGGCAAGACGGAAGGCTACGGGATCAAGAACGAAACGAAGCTGCGCGCCATTGCGGAGGAGTTCGGCGTTGACCAGGCCGACAAGGATTTGAACCGGATTGCCGCGGAGGTGGCGGAGGTGGCGCTGGCCGACTTCGGCCGACAGGAAGGCATCTTGCGGACGGTCGCCAGGGCCCCCGAGCCCCTGCGGAAGAAGTGGGAGAAGCTGGGCGTCACACCGACCGGCATTGACGCCGACATTGTGCGCGTGATGCACGCCACGCACATCGGAGTGGACAACGAGCCGCTGCACATCCTTCGGACGGGGATAAGGACCGCCCTCTCGGACGGCTGGGGCGGGAGCATGTATGCCACGGACTTCAGCGACGTGCTGTTCGGTGGGCCCGAGCCGATAAGGAGCGTGGCGAATCTCGGGGTCCTGCGGCTCGAGGCCGTCAACGTCGTCGTGCACGGGCACGAGCCGACGCTCTCGGAAATGATTGTGGCGGCGGCCCAGATGCCGGACGTTATCAAGAAAGCCGAGGACGCCGGCGCAGACGGCATTCAGTTGTCCGGCATGTGCTGTACGGCCACCGAGATTCTCATGCGGCACGGCATCCCCGTCGCCGGCAACTTCCTCCAGCAGGAACTCGCCCTCGCCACCGGCGCCGTGGACGCCATGATCGTGGACGTTCAGTGCATCATGCCGGCCATCGCCGACTACGCCGGCAGGTTCCCCACCAGGCTCATCTCCACCTCGAAGAAAGCGGCCTTCGAAGGCATCAAGCACATCCAGTTTGAGGAAGAACACGCCCTGTCCTGCTCGAAGGGAATTCTGCAGGAAGGCCTCGAGGCATTCTAAGAGCGCGTCCCGTCCTAGGCCCTCATACCTGAAGAGACCGAGGAGCTGATCGGCGGCTACACCGTCGAGAGCATCTTTACCACCCTAGGCGGCATATACCGGCCGCTGTTCAGGCCTCTGAATCACGGCATTATGGACGGGCGCATCCGAGGCGTGGCTGGCGTTGTCGGCTGCAACAACGTCAAGATCACCCACGACTGGGGCCACGTGGAGATGGTCAAGGAGCTGATCCGCAATGATGTGGCGGTCCTCCAGACCGGTTGCTCGGCGATCGCGTGTGCGAAGGCGGGTCTGATGCGGCCGGAGGCCGCCTCGCTGGCCGGCAAAGGCCTGCGCGAGATCTGCGAGGCAGTCGGCATCGCGCCTGTCCTCCACGTCGGTTCGTGCGTGGACAACAGCCGCATCCTGCTGGCAGCCGTGGAGATGGTCAACGAAGGCGGCCTGGGCGACGACATCTCCGACCTGCCCGTAGCCGGCGCCGCGCCCGAATGGATGAGCGAAAAGGCCGTCTCCATCGCCACGTACTTCGCCGCCAGCGGCGTCTTCACGGTGATCGCCGAGCCGTTCCCAGTGATGGGCAGCAAGGTGGTGCGCGAGTACCTGACCAAGGGCATGGAGGAGGACCTCGGGGGGATGCTGGCCTTCGAGAAAGACCCCATCAAGGCGGCCCACTTGATGATAGACCATATCAACAAGAAGAGGCAGGCGCTGGGTCTGGCGGAGATGATGTACGACCCAGTCGAGGCGCCGGCAAGGGCGGCAGTTCCGGCAACTTGACCGGGGCCGGCTGTGAAACCGGTGTGGCGCCTCTGGAGAGGGAAGACAACGAGATGGCAACAAAGGCGCAGACCAGGTCCGTCGTTGTGGATGTGCGCAGATGCCTGGCCTGTCGGAGCTGCGAACTGGCCTGCGCGAAGGCACATGCCGGGTTCGATGACATCATCAGTGCCGTCCTGTCGGAAGCCAGGTTGGTGCCCCGCATCCGCGTGATGGACGTGGAAGGGCACGGGGTTCCGGTGCAATGCCAGCATTGTGAGGATGCGGCTTGCGTGGCCGTCTGCCCGACCGAGGCGCTCTGCCGGGACGAGGAAACCGGTGTAGTACGCCTCGACGCCGACAAGTGTGTGGGATGCAAAGCTTGCGTCATCGCTTGCCCCTTCGGAGCGATAGAGTGGCACGAAGCCAGCGAGTCGGTGGTCAAGTGCGACCTCTGCGAGGGCATCGTCGGCGAGGGAGAGGAGCCGCGCTGCGTAGCCGCCTGTCCGACTGGCGCCTTGCGCCAAGAGCACGATTGAAGTCGGCCAGGCCGACGAACCCGACTCACCGTAGAAGCGTGGACCTCTGCTTCGCTCGTTGAGGTGTGGTCCTGTCCAGGTGGAGTGGTACGGGAGTAGCGAACTGTGGCCAAAAAGAAACGCTCGGCCGGGAGAAAGCCTGACCCTTGCCCCGCATGCGGACGGGCCTACGCGCTGAAGAGTCAGATTGAGCGGGTGAAGAAGAAGCTCGGCGCGAAGGCGGGCATGGTGGAGATCTGCCCCGGCTGCCGAAGGGAGCGCTATGCGAAGGCGCTGCGTCAGTCCTGCGAAGAAGCGATAAATACCGGCTAGGAGGTACCTGATGTCTCGAGCGGTGTTCAGTGCGGTCATACGAGGTGCTCACGCTTTCGTCAACGAAGCGGAGGACGCCTGGCAGAAGGCGGTTGACGAGCATGGCGAATCAGCGGAACTGGCTTTTCCCGAAACGGCTTTCGCCTTGCCCATCATACTTGCCCTCACGGGCCGCAAGGTCGAGACCCTTGCGGATTGCGAGCCAGTGCTCAAACACTGCCGGGAAGACCTGTTACATGAGGTGCCCGCGAACCGCGTCTGGCTGCCGTACCTGGGCCACGGCCTTGATGCGGGAGCGGCCACCATGTTCGCCCAAGAAATAACCTGCGCTGTGGAGTACTTGAACGGTTACAAGCCGGACGACGGTTATTTCGGCTTCCTGACGGATACTTCAATGCGTGAACTCGGCATCCAACTGGTGGACGGCCGGATGCCGGGCTTCGCGGCGGTCTTCGGCCCGGCCCCGGACAACGCGATGGCCGTCAAGATCATCCGCGAGCTGCAAAAGCGCAACATCCTCATCTTCCCCTTGGCCAACCGAGACGGCCGCACCATGAAGCAGCAGCTCGACGAAGAAAGCATTCAAACTGGCTGGGACACTTATATCGTGCCCACAGGCCCGCGGACCCGCGACGCCATCTTTGTGTTGCAGTGGGCGCAACGCGTCGCGCTGACCTTCGGCGGACTGAAGCCGGGCAGCTTTCAGGAGATCCTCCAATACTCCCGCGATCGCGTCTTCGCCTTCGGCATCACGCTTGGCAGCATTCCCGACGACTGGTACGCCACCGGCGCGGGCGCCATCCTTATGGGCTATCCGGTCATAAGCGACAGCGCCGACACGCCCGAGGTGAGGCCGAGCGGCGTGACCACCTACGAGGCCATTGTGCGCGAGACCGATTACGAGCAGCTCGTGCCCACCTGCATCGAAATCCGGGGCGTGAAGGTCAAGGTCGAGGAGATTGACATCCCCGTCGCGTTCGCGGCCGCCTTCGAGGGCGAGCGGGTCCGGCGGGAGGACATGCAGGTGGAATTTGGAGGCAAGGAGGCCCACGGCATTGAATACCTGCGCATGGTGGACATGGAAGATATCACCGACGGCACCATCGAAATGGTCGGCGAAGACATAGACGGAGTGGAGCCCGGCACGGCGATGAATATGGGGATCGAAGTCCTGGTGGCCGGCCGCGAAATGCAGGAGGACTTCGAAGGCATCCTGGAGCGGCAGATTCACCGTTACCTCAACCACGCAACGGGCGTGATGCACATCGGCCAGAGGCATCTGGTCTGGCTCAGGTTCAGCAAGGCGGCTTACGACCAGGGGTTCAGGCTGCGCCACATCGGCAACATCCTGCACGCCAAGCTGCACGATGAGTACGGCAAGATAGCGGACAAGGTGGCCGTGCGTGTCATCACCGACCAGAGTGAGATAGACAAGCTGCTGAAGACCGCACGCGTAAGCTTCGAGGCGCGCGATGCGCGACTGGCGGGCCTGAAAGACGAGGAAGTTGACCTTTTCTATTCGTGCACCCTGTGCCAAACCTTCGCCCCCAACCACGTCTGCGTGGTGAGCCCCGAGCGGCCCGGCCTGTGCGGAGCCTATAGCTGGCTTGACTGTAAGGCGGCATACCAGATAAGTCCGGAGGGCTGCAACCAGCCCATCGCCAAGGGCAGAACGATTAGCGCGCAGATGGGCGAGTGGGAAGCCGTCAACCAGTTCGTCTATGAGCACTCGAACCGCGCCGTCGAACACTACTGCCAGTACTCCCTGATGAACAACCCCATGACGTCCTGTGGCTGCTTCGAATGCATCGTGGCCATCGTCCCGGAGGCCAACGGCATACTGATCGTGAACCGTGAGCACGGCGGCATGACACCGGTAGGCATGGCATTCAGCACCCTGGCCGGTATGGTCGGGGGCGGCGTGCAGACTCCCGGCTTCCTCGGAATCGGCCGCCTCTACATCCTCAGTGAAAAGTTCATCAGCTATGAGGGCGGCTTCCCCAGAATCATCTGGATGCCCAAGGAACTCAAGACCGAGATGCAGGAGCAACTCCACGCCCGCGCAGAGGCAATGGGTATGCCCGACCTGGTGGACAAGATCGCCGATGAGACCATCGCAACGGACGGGAAGACGCTGGTTGAGTTCCTGGAGCGAGTCGGGCATCCTGCCCTGACGATGGAATCGCTTTTGGGCGTGCCGGGTTCACGGCGAGACTGACCACAGTTCCGACTTTTCACCCGCCCAAGGCGGGCAAGAAGTTCCGAGTCTTGGGGGCTTGGGACTTGAAACCCAGGACTGGAAACTCATCTCAGGAGGCCGATGGATGGCAGTTACGGGACTGGACATCTACAAACTCCTGCCCCAGACCAACTGTGCCGACTGTGGCGTGCCCACTTGCCTGGCTTTCGCCATGAAAGTGGCCGCCAAGCAGGCCGCCCTCGACGACTGCCCGCACGTCAGTGAAGAGTCTAAAGAAGCGCTCGGCACCGCCAGCCAGCCGCCGCAGAAACTGGTGACCATCGGGTCAGGTGACTCAGCGCTCAAGATCGGCAACGAGACCGTCATGTTCCGCCACGAGGAGAAGTTCCATCACCCCTGCGGAATCGCCGTTCTTGTGAACGACACCGACGACCTGGATGCCAAGGCAGCGGCAATCAAGAACCTGTTCCTGGAGCGCATGGGGCAGAACATCGGCGTGGACGTGGTGGCCGTGCGTTGCGGGTCCGGCGACGGGCAAAAGCTCAAAGATGCAGCCATGAAGATGCAGGCCGCACTGAACCTGCCTATGGTGTTGATCGCTGAATCGGCCGACAAGCTTCAGGCCGCTGCCGAGGGCCTTGCCGAGGCCAGGCCGCTGTTGTGGGAGCGCAATGGGCCATCGGACGCGCTGGTGGAACTGGGCGCGCGCACCGGGCTGCCCATCGTCGTCGAAGGAGACCTGGACAAGTGCGACGGCGACGTGCAGAAGGCCAGGCAAGCGGGCATCGAGGAGATGGTGCTGTGCCCGGGTGAGGTCACCCCCCGGGGAGCCCTCCAGTTTCTCACGATGTCGCGCCGCGCGGCCCTCAAGCGCACGTACCGCCCCCTGGGCTATCCGGTGCTGGCCTACGCCTGGTCCCAGGATCCGGTCCAGTTGAGCCTGGAGGCCTGCCATTACGTGCTCAAGTATGGCAGCATCGTCGTGCTCGACGAAGACAGGCCTGAATACGTCCTGCCGGTGCTGGTGGCGCGCCAGAGCGTCTACGTTGATCCGCAGGTGCCGGTGCAGGTCGAGGCCAAGGTGCACGAAATCAACGAACCGCACGACAAGTCGCCTCTGTTGGTCACCACCAATTTCTCCCTCACCTACTACTGCGTACTGGGCGAGGTCGAGGCCAGTCGTGTTCCCACTCGAATACTTACGGTGGATACGGAAGGGACGAGCGTTCTGACCGCCTGGGCGGCGGACAAGTTCGGCCCGGAACAGATCAAAGAGGCCATCGAGAAGTCCGGCGTGTTCGATCAACTTGCCGAAGGCTACCAGAAGCCCGTCATTCCCGGCCTGGTGGCGGTGATCAGCGGGGAGCTTTCCGAGGAACTGGGCCGGAAGGTCATCGTCGGGCCCAGGGAAGCCGGCGGCATCCGCCGCTTCTTCAACAGCGAATGGCCGACGCTAGTGGGGTCATAACCAGATGCCTGTAGTCACTTTCCTCCCTGCCGGCGTCAGCGTCGAGGCGGACCCGGGCACCAGCTTGCTCGACGCGGCCAGGCAAGCCAATGTTCCGATCCGCAACGACTGCGGGGGCCAGGGGATTTGCACTCGCTGCCAGGTCGAGGTCAAGAGGGGGGAAGTGGCCGGCCGCGGCTCCGGCGGTGGGCTGGCCGAGGGGCGGTTCCTTGCTTGCCGGACGCTGGTCGCTGAAAGCGACCTGGAAGTATACCTGCCCGAGGAAACGCGGGAGGTCGAGACGGAGGTCACGCTCCGCCGCACGGACCCTTTCCCTGCCGACTACCCGCCGCCCGGCGCCATGGTGGAAACAGTCGAGCTGGACCTGCCCGCTCCCAACCTCGACGACAACGTATCCGACTCGGAGCGGCTCGTCCGGCGCCTCCGCAAGTGGCGGGATGCGGAGTACCACATCCCGCTCGGAGTGCTGAAAGACCTGCCAGTGCGCCTGCGGGACGCGCAGTGGCGGGCCGATGTCACGGTCTCGGTGGAACCGTGGGGCAGCAGGATCTTGCGCGTGGGCCGGCCCGCCCGCAAGAAACCGTACATGGTCGCCGTGGACATCGGCACCACGGCTATCAAAGCGCAATTGCTCGCCCCGGAGGCCGGCTGGGTGGCGTCCTGCTATAACTCGCAGGTCATGTTCGGCCCGGACGTCATCTCCCGCATCATTCACTGTCAGCGCGACGAGGAGCACGGCTGCCCCGCGCTGAAACAACTGGTCGTGCAAGACATTGAGCGCCTGATCGCCGCTCTGCTCGATGCGCAGGGCGTGGAGCGCGAGGACGTCTGGGCACTGGTGGTGAGCGGCAACACGACCATGATCCACCTGTTCCTGGGCCTGTATCCGGTCTGGATAAGACGCGAGCCCTACGTGGGGTGCGCCTATCTGCTGGCTCCGGTGCGGCCCGAGGATGTCGGCGTCAACATCAACCCGGCGGGGCGGGTGTTCTGCTTGCCTGCGGTCAGCTCGTACGTCGGTGCGGACATCACCGCTGGAGTGTTGGCCACCGGACTGGGCGATCGGAAGCGTCCCAGCGCGTTGATAGACCTGGGCACGAACGGGGAGATCGCCATCGGCTGCGAGGAGTTCCTGGTCTGTTGCAGCGCCTCTGCCGGTCCTGCTTTCGAGGGCGGGGGAAGCGCTTCAGGTACTCGCGCCAGACCCGGCGCGGTGGAGTCGGTCTGGAGCGAGGGGACCCTGCGGTGGAGGACGGTCGGCGACGAACCGCCGGTGGGCATCTGCGGCACGGGCTACATAGACCTGCTGGCCACTCTTGTGCGCGAACGGATCATGGACAAGACGGGCCGGTTCGTCGCGGGCGCTCCCGGCGTGGTTCAAAGGGACGACGAGTTCTTGTACGTCCTTGCCCCCGCCGAGCAGGCTGCCGGCGGGCGGGACATCATCCTGACCCAGGCGGACGTGGAGAATCTGGTGCGCGCCAAAGGCGCCATCTACGCCGCAGGGAGCGTGCTTCTTGAGAGCCTGGGGATGGACTGGGGTGACCTGGAGACGATAATGCTGGCCGGCGGGTTCGGCGACAGGCTGAATAAGGACAATGCAGTGACGATCGGTCTGCTGCCCGACGTGCCGCGCGAACGCATCGCCTTTGTCGGTAACACCTCGCTGCAAGGCGCGGTGATGGTGGCGCAGGACGCGGCCAACTACTGGAAAGCGCGCGACATTGCCGGTAAGATGACCTACTTCGAGCTGTCCACGCACCCGGATTTCATGGACCGATTCGTGTCCGCCTGCTTCTTGCCGCACACGGACACAGAGAAGTTCCCGTCGGTCTCGGCCGCACAGGAATAAGCAAGTTGCCCAGAACTCCATAGGAGAACGGAAGGAGGAGACCATGCCGGTGCCGGACGTCAGCGAAAGGCTCAGCGGGGCCATCAACGAAGTCACCATCGGTGCAACGGAAGAGCAGGGCGGATCTCGCACGCGGACGGTGACAATAGGCGGGGAAACGAGCTTCCCGATGCTGAGCTTCGAGGGCCGCTACCCACACCCGCCGGCCTTCGCCCTCCAGATAACGGCGGCGGACGTGGACGACTGGCATGCTGAAGCGAAGAAGCACGTGGCCGACGTTGCAGGAGACCTGGAGAAGTGGGCGGGCAAGTGTGAGGAGTGGGGCGCGGACCTCATCTGCCTCGACCTGGCTGCGGCGCACCCGGATAGTGGCGGAAGAAGTCCGGAACAGTGCGCCGACGACGTGAAGCGCGTCCTCGGTGCAAGCGGCCTTCCCCTGGTGGTTTGGGGCACGGATACAGACGAGGTGGACAACAACATCCTGCCCAAGTGCACCCAGGCGGCGGCAGGCGAGAACTGCCTGTTCGGAACAGCAAAGGAACTGAACTACCGAACCCTGGCCGCAAGCTGCCTGGCCGACTCCCACAAGATCATCGCCGAGGCCCCCTCTGACATCAACCTGTCCAAGCAGCTCCACATCCTGCTCAAAGACGTCGGCGTCAACCTGCAGGACATCATCATGCACCCGACGACCGGGGCGCTCGGCTTTGGAATGGTCTACATCTACACGACGATCGAACGGGGCAGGATAGCCGGCCTGAGCGGGGACACTTTGATGCAGCAGCCCGTGGTCGTCAACATCGGCAAGGAGATAGGCAGGGTCAAGGAAGCCGTCTCGCCTGAGGAGGAATCGCCCCAGTGGGGAAAGGTTCAGGTCCGCGCCCCGCTGTGGGAAGCTGCAACGGCCGTCGGCTACGTCGAGGCAGGGGCCGAGCTGCTTGTCCTTCGCAACCCGGAGGCCCTTCAACAGGCCAAGACTGCCCTGGAGGCCCTGTGGCCGAAACCGCCGGAGTCCGCTTGACCACTGAACGAGCTCCCGGGCGTGGGGCCCGAGGAAAGGAGCGCGCACATGTTCGTTATCGGCGAGCGCATCAACGGGATGTTCAAGGAAGTGAAGCGAGGCATTGAGCAAAGGGACAAAGGCATCATTCAGGACCTGGCGCGCCGCCAGCTCAAGGCTGGGGCCGACGCCCTCGACGTGAACGTGGGTCCCGTCAGGGGCAAGGCGATAGACAACATGCTCTGGCTGATCGAGACGATACAGGAGGTCACCGACGCACCGATCTGCGTGGACACGCCCAAGTTCGACGTTATGTCCGAAGCCCTGAAGGCATGCACGAATCCCACCATCATGAATTCCAGCAAAGCCAGCACTGAGAATCTGGACAAGTACGTCCCCCTGGCCGTCGAGACCGGATCGCAACTGGTGGTCCTGACCATTGATGAGACCGGCGTGCCCAGCGACGTGGACGGACGGGTGGCAATGGGGGCGAACATCGTGACCAAGGCAATGGAGCACGGGCTGCAAATGCCCGATCTCTACATTGATCCCGTCATATTGCCCGTCAATGTGGCACCGAAGCAGCCGGCGGCCGTCATGGGGGCCATAAGCCAGTTGAAGCTCCTCGCCGCCCCGCCGCCGAACTTCATCATCGGGCTGTCCAACGTCAGCCAGAGCTGCAAGGAGCGTTCTCTGCTCAACAGTGCCTTCGTGGCCATGTGCATCGGCGTGGGACTGAACGCAGCCATTATGGACGCCTTCGACAAGGAACTGATGAACGCCGCCATCACGGCCGAGGTGCTGCTGGAGAAGCAGCTCTACTGCGATGACTACGTTGCGGCTTACCTGAGCAACAGGTAGCCGCCGAGCGCCACGGCCTGCACGAGGAAAGGCCGCAATGCGACTGCCGAAGCAGGACCACTACGAGGTCGCCCGCGACGCCGCTCTGCACAGGCTGCGCCAGAGAGCTGACGGAGAGCGCCTCCTCATGCTGGGGGCTCGACACACCGACAGCGACGCTGCCGTGACCCTGCCGGTTCTGTGCTGGGAACTGCGGATACAGATGGAACCTTTCGCCATGTCGCTGCTTCCGGGCGGGGATGAAGTGGCACTTCCCTGGCAGATACTGGCGCTGGATTACCTGTGCGCAAGAGAGCCGGTGCCTCCAACCGGGTTCGTTTCGTTCGCCGACTTCGCAGAGGGCCGCAGCTATCTGCCGGCGTTCCGATCCCGAGTCACTGACAGGCTCAGCCACACGGTTGGCCGGGACAAGACGGCCTTCATTGGCGCGGCCGAACGTCTGGGCGCGAAGCCCGTCGGCGGCGATCCGGTGATGTGCATATTCCGCTTCTTCCCGTTGCTGGATTTTCAGGTGGCTCGTTACGAGGCAGATGACGAATTCCCGGCTTCCTGCGACGTGCTGTACCCTGACAACACTCTGGCGATATTCACGCTCGAGGACGGCATAGTGGCCGCCGAGAAACTGGTCGCCGCACTGGAAGGCAAGGGCCCCGCCGTGCGTGCCGCGGGTCGCCCCGTGCCGTCGGGATGTGAGTCTCAAACTGAACCCACGGGCGCCGCCTCCGAAGCTCGCTGACGCAGTGGAGAAGGTGCTTTGCGGACCTTGAGCATGACCGCCAACTGCTAGAAGGCGTTGGCTCGGCAGGCTGGCGGACTTGTCGTGTTTCGGACTGAGCGCTTACCCGAAAGGAGGACGGCCTTGTCAAGCGACCTGGAGATCGCACAGCAAGCGAAAGTGCGAAGGATTGAGGAGGTGGCCGCCGAAGCCGGAATCGAGCGGGACGAACTGGAGTTGCACGGCGATTACAAGGCGAAGGTCAAGCTGGGGATACTCGACCGCCTGGCCGATCGCCCCAGCGGCAAGTACATAGACGTAACCGCCATCACACCCACCCCGCTCGGTGAGGGGAAGACCGTCACCACCATCGGGCTCACACAGGGCCTGTGCAAGATCGGTAAGAATGCTTTCGTTTGCATCCGCCAGCCTTCCCTCGGGCCCGTGTTCGGCATCAAGGGCGGCGCAGCCGGCGGCGGCTACAGCCAGGTCGTGCCCATGGAGGATTTCAACCTTCACCTGACGGGCGACGTCCATGCCGTCAGCATCGCCCACAACCTGGCGGCCGCTTTCCTTGACAACACCCTGAAACGCAAGAACCGGCTCAACATCGATGTGGACACCATCTGCTGGAACCGCGTGGTTGACCTGAACGACCGCTGGGCGCTGGGCGACATCATCATCGGCCTTGGCGAGGGATTCGTGCGCCGGAGCGGTTTCGACATCAGCGTCGCCAGCGAACTGATGGCAGTGCTCGGGCTCGCCAACAGCCTGAACGACCTCCGGCAACGCGTCGGCAGATGCGTGGTGGGCTACACTTACGATGGCAAACCCGTCACGTGCGAGGACTTGAAGTGCGCGGGCGCGATGACGGTCCTCCTCAAGGACGCCCTGAAGCCGAACCTGATGCAGACGCTTGAGGGCGGTCCGGCCTTCGTGCACGCCGGTCCCTTCGCCAACATCGCCCACGGCAACAGCAGTATCCTGGCCGACATGATGGCGCTGAAGCTCTCCGACTACGTGGTGACCGAGAGCGGGTTCGGCGCCGACATCGGCATGGAGAAGTTCATGGACATCAAGTGCCGCATCAGCGGCCTGGTGCCCAATGCGGTGGTGCTGGTCGCCACGGTGCGGGCGCTGAAGATGCACAGCGGCGAGTTCAGGGTCCGTCCCGGCAGGCCGCTCCCGCGCAAGATCCTCAAGGAGAACCCCGACGCTGTCGCGCGCGGCTGTGCGAACCTGGAAAAGCACGTCCAGAACGTCGCGCTCTTCGGCGTCCCGTCCGTCGTCTGCATCAACCGCTTTACGGACGACAAAGACTCGGAAGTTGACGCTATCCGGGAGAGGGCCCTGGCAGCCGGCGCCGAGCAGGTCGTCACCAGCGACGTCTGGGCCAAAGGCGGCGAGGGCGGCATCCAGCTCGCCGAGGCCGTGGTGGAGGCATGCGAGAAGGAAAGCAATTTCAAGCTCCTCTATCCCGACGATGCCTCCATCGAAGAGAAGATCGAGGCCATCGCCACAAAGGTCTACGGCGCCGACGGCGTGGAATACGCGCCCACTGCGCGCAGAAAGATCAAGCAGTTCACGGAACTCGGCTATGACAAACTGCCCATCTGCATGGCGAAGACCCACCTGTCGCTCTCGCACGATCCGAACCTGAAAGGCTACCCGACCGGCTACACGCTGCCGGTGCGCGACATCCGGCCTTCGATGGGGGCGGGATTCCTCTACCCGCTCTGCGGCGACATGAAAACCATCCCCGGCCTGCCCACCACCCCGGCCGGAGAAAAAGTGGACATAGACGAGGAGGGAAAGATCGTAGGCCTGTTCTGACGCGACGTGGCGCTCGGTTGCGGCGGCTCCAGGGCCCGCTGTGCGCAGTGCGAAAGATGCGCTAGCGATCCGTCCCGATTGCACCTCGACCGTTGGATATGCGGGGCGCCCGCACTGGTCGTGAGACTGGCCTAACACTTTGGGGAGAGAGAACCGAGTGACTGGAATCCTTCACGCAGTGCATGACTACAGAGAGTGGCGCCACCGCGCCTATGCCTGGCGCTACGGGTTGCCCGCCGCCAAGAAGGTCGGGCTGGCTGTCGGGATGGCGGCGCTAACCGGGCTACTGGCGCAGGTCCGCATCCAGCTCCCATTCACAACCGTCCCGCTGACAGGACAGGTGCTGGCGGTTCTTCTGGCAGGCGTGCTGCTGGGACGATCGTACGGCGGACTCAGTCAGGTCCTCTACGTGGGCCTCGGCGCGGCCGGTCTCCCGTGGTTTGCCGGCTTCTCAAGCGGATACGCAGTCCTGACGGGCGACACGGGCGGCTATCTGGTGGGCTTTGTCGTGGCGGCCGCGTTGCTCGGGTACCTCAACGATAGATACGTGGCGGTCCGGCGGTTCTGGCCCCAGGTCTCGCTCATGGCGCTTGCGGTGGCCGTCATCTACGCGTGCGGGGCATGTCAGTACGCCTTGGTCTGGCACGCGGGAGCGAAGCAGACCATCCTCTTGGCCGTCCTGCCGTTCGCGCCGGCAGACGCCCTGAAAGTCGTCATCGCCGCCTGCATCAGCACGGCGCTGCTGCCGAAGAGTTCCTTCGACGGTGAAATAGATGCAGCCAGCTACTCGCAAGAGGCTTGAGATCCGGGCGCATCACCTGCTGTGCATGTTCGGATTCAAGGGCCTCGGCTACAGCCGCGCCTTCGTTGACAACATGCGAACGATCGTGGATTCCTTCTTCTCGCAGTGGGGGGCCGAGGTCGAATTGCTCACGGGGTGCGACGCGATCTGTGCCGCGTGCCCGCACGTGCGGCACGGAAAATGCGCCGCCGAAGAAGGAGCCGATCTCGCGGTCAGGACCAGGGACGAGAAGGTGCTGGCGATGCTGGGCCTCGCCGCGGGGGACCGGCTGGACTCGCCATCGCTCGTGCGCCTCGTGGCCGACAAGGTCCAGCCTTCAGAGCTGCCCCTCATCTGCGCCGGTTGCCAATGGCTGCCGGTCGGCTATTGCCAGGAAGGCCTGAGCAACTTCCAGCGGGGCCGCTGATTCGAGTATCGGAGGGAGACAGTTTCACCCTTGACGGGAACGGGGTCGAGATACAGATCGTGAAGGTCGTTGCGGGCAACTACAACATCCGGCGGGTGAAGTAGCGGCCTGTTAGAAGTCCGCCAGCGTTTCTCATCACCACGAAGAACACGAAGGAAAACAGACAAGGGAATGGCCCACGTGGTCTTCTGTGCCTTTCTTCGTGATTCGTCGTCCCGCCGCAGGCGGGCAAGCTTCGTGAACTTCGTGGTTACCGCACGCTCCGCAGGAACTCAAACCAGGGCTCGAAGCCCGTGCCCCCGGTGGCCGACGTCTCGAATATGCGCACGTGCGGCCGCACCTTCAGCGCATCTTCTTTGACCCTCTCTGCGTCGTACGGGCAGCGATCCAGCAGGTCCATCTTGTTGATGAACACCACGTCGGCCCGCACGAACAGAGCGGGGTACTTGCGGACCTTCTCGTCCCCTTCGGGCACGCTGAGAACGGCGACCTTTATGTTCTCGCCCAGGTCAAAAGCCGAAGGACATACCAGGTTCCCCACGTTCTCGATGAAGAGGAAGTCCAGTCGGTCCAGAGCGATGTTCGCGACGGTGGACGCGATCTGCGCCGCATTGAGATGACAGCCGCCACCGGTTTCAATAGCGTGGGCCTCGACGCCGCAATCGCGAATACGTTCCGCGTCGAACGCCGTCTGCACGTCGCCAATGATGGCAGCAAAGTTCCCGTCCAAATGACGCGCAGTGTATTCCAGAATGGACGTCTTGCCGCAGCCGGGAGAACCGATGAAGTTCATCACGTAGACGCCGTTGCGGCCGAAGAGGTCTCGGTTGCGCGCCGCGACGGCGTCGTTGCTTTGCTGGGCCGAGGCCCGCAGATCAATCTTCGCCATTCTCGACCTCAACGTACTGAATGATGACGTCTTTGCCGGCGATGACTTCCCGAAGGAACCCCCCGCACTCCGGACAGGGACTGAACATGTCCCTGGCCTCATAGCGCGACCCGCATTCGCATTGAGCAAGCGCCGGAACCGGCGTGATCCTCACCTCGGCCCCCTCCAGCCCGCGCTCATCCAACATCATCCGCAGGCAGAACTCCAGCGATGAGACATTCACGGCCGACAGCGCACCCACTTCCACGCCTATAGCCGTGATGCGGTCCCGCTTCTCGCCGCTGGCGTCGAGGGCGGTCCGCACGATATTCTCGGACAGTGCGAGTTCGTGCATGAGGCGCTGGACCCACCGAAGGTCAACGTGGCATTCTACCAGCTCGGCCGCTGTGCCGCACGTGCAGGAGGCCCGGGCCGGCTCGCCCGGCGGTGGGGGACTTATGGCGCCCCCGGCGAGACGCCGGGGGCTACCCAGAAGAGGGTTCCTACAGAGCAGTTTGAGTCGTCAATGCCATCTGGCGCGAAAGCTCAGCAGCGCTCGGCAGTGCGTTCACTGGGGCGGCTTGTTAGGTCACTTCTGTTCCTGTTCTGCAAAAGACTCTATCCCAGCGATCAGTTCCTTCACTTCCTCTTCAGCTTCATCTTTGAACCATATGTTCATATGGAACGGTTGAACGCCGGTCGTCTTGAACTCCACGTACTCGTCATTGGCTGTTGCCTCAACGATTCCGTGAATGTGCTGGCATTTGTGCATCCAATACGTTGTGACGTCGCGACTGTAGGGGACGTTGGGAAAGACCAGATCGACGTGATTTAACTCCCCCTTCGCCACCAGCGCAGCTAAGCTCGGCCCAATGTCCGGGGGGTTCTCGACATACGATAGGCCTGTCACCGGATCGTGCTGGTAATTCTCCGGGTCTTCCACATAACTGCGGTAGTGTTCGATTATCTGCCAGTGGTCCTTCTGGCTCAGCTTCATCCCTATCCGAACGCCACAGAGCATGGCGAGGAGCCCAACAACGAAATAGGGCAATATCCTTTTCATGATGGTGTCCTCGAACGCGTACCCCTTCAGCCACATTCGCTCTTACGGAGATCATGTGCCCTCACACGAACCTCCTCATCCGACATCTGCTCGGGCAGATCCTTGTACTGCCACATCCTCCGGGGTTCCGTCTCCACACGCGTCACCTTGCCGCGCTCAAACCGTATGGTAACCCTACCGTAGAACTCTCGCAAGATCAGGGACGCCAGGAACCGGAACAGTCTTCCGCCCCTCGGCGTGGGGGCCTTCATTCGCAGCCTCTAGGCGCTCGGCCTGGCGGCTCGGCCGGGCAGAATGACGACCGCGGGGGGCCGCCGAAGGGCGCCATTCTCGGAAATTCTGTGATTCACTTGACCGGTATCGCCATCCGGGTTACT
>DAOVRD010000357.1 GCA_030628375.1 Planctomycetota bacterium | reverse complement strand
CCCGCGCATTGAGTGGATCTTCACATGGTATTCAACGCCCGGCTCCGCCACGCAGAAGTTCAGCGGTGCGATGTTGGGAGGGATAACGGTGTCGGCGTAGTCGGGACGGATGTGCGGGGGCCGTTGGGCCGAGACGTAACCCTCGATAGCCCCGGTCCCACCGCGCAGTGGATACCACACGGCGCCCGCCAGCAACGCTGCGAGTGCAAGCAACAGCCCAACGTAGTAGAGCCTCTTCGTCACCCTTCCATTCCCACCGGAGAGAAGGTGTAGTAGAAGAAGTAGGTATTCCCGTACTCCGCCGTAGCGGCTTGCTTGGCCCCGCGCCGATCTGCACCGTAGGGGTAGATCGTCTTCTGAAACGCGCTGTGCCGCTGGAGCGTCTCCCAACTGATGAATCGGTGGTACTGGTCCACTTCCCCGGCCGCGCCCGCCGCGTAGAGCGCCACGGCCTCCTGGTAGATGCGAGGGACCTCAGCGTAGCCGAACTCGTCCACCCGACCGATATTCCGAACAAACCCCTTCAGGTCTCCCGTCAGCAGGTAGTGAGCCATCAGGTACTCGAACGCCATCTTGTTCTGGCTGTTCCGTTCCAGCAACTGCACCAGTATCTCCTCGGGAGTGAGCCAACCCGCCACATCCGCCTCAACCATAAGGCCACGGAGGCGCTGCACCTCCTGGTCCTCCGACAGGTCCGGGTCCTTCTCGAGCCGCCGCAGATACTCTCCGGCCCAGCGCCTCCACACCAGATCCTCACGGAGCGCGCCCAGCAGGATCCGCACGGCCTCTGTCCCTCCCTTGACGGCCCTCGCCGTAACAACGCGCTGGAGGATGTACGGATGGTCTCCCAGAGTTTCCAGGGCCTCGCAGGCCATATGCTCCGCCTCGTTCACCCGGCCCAGGTCCATGAGCACCTCGCTGAGGTCCAACCAGGCGCGTACCGGCATTCTCAGAGTCGGCAGTGCCTTGCCACTTTGCACAAGCCCCACTGGATGCTGCGGGAAAGAACACATATCACGTCCGAGCCGACCCGTGTGAAAAAGCGC
The DNA here is from genome assembly GCA_030628375.1 of Planctomycetota bacterium. GTDB lineage: Bacteria > Planctomycetota > Brocadiia > SM23-32 > SM23-32 > DAOVRD01. The sequence goes on along the minus strand of DAOVRD010000357.1, from coordinate 2,861 downwards.
CCTGTTAACGTCCCAGTTGACCATCATGTTGTAGCGGCGAAGCGGCAGGCGTCCTGCTTCTTCCAGGAGCCGATCCCACTTCTTGTGCTGAGCGCACCATTCTATTCGGAGCAGCCGCCGCCACTCTCCCCCGAAAGACACGTAGGCCACCAGGCCGCCCACAATCAGCACGACCGCCACTTCCAACGCCCGTCGCAGAACGCCCTGGCCTTCGGGCTGCGCCACCACGGCAGAAGGAGCCCCGCGCCTCCTGAAGGGAATCCACCCGGCCCCCGCCGCGAATGCAACAGCAGGATAGAACAGCCACAGGGCTGCAAGGACCGGCGCGGCGCGCAAGTCGCCGTCCTGATGGTAGGGCAGCAGACGCCAATAAGCGTCCGTGATACGCAAATGGAAGAGCAACATCCCTACAACGCACGGGACAACGGCCCCTCCCACAAGGCAGACCACGCCCAGAACGGCCCGGCGGCCGGTCAGAAACTCAAACACGGCGCAAAGCACTGCAAAAAGCAGATACGCACCGCCGGCGACGTAGTACACAACCGCCGAAAGGGCCAGGAAAACGATCAACCGACTTCCCCCCCTGCGCAGGGCCACACGCATGTAGGCACAGGCCGCCAGCACGGCCGTCGCCTGCGCCAGCGCAATGGGCAGCGCATTGCTGTATCTGTTGTAGAGCCCCAGCAATACAACCGGCGGCACGAAATGCACAAAACGCGGCCGCGCCCCCCCGACCGACGCCACGACCAGCCACGTGGCCAGGCAGAGGAGGCCGGCAGCCGCCGTGACGATCAAGGCCCCCAGCCACGGGTAGTAGTACAACTGGCACAGGAAGGCCGAGACGTACTCGACTACCCCGCCCGGGTAGGCCAGCAACTCCCCAAGGAAGGCCCGAGTGGTCCGAAAGATGGGGAAGGTCGTGGTCATCCAGGGCCTGCAGTAGATGAGACTGGGATCAATGACCCGCCAGACGTGAAGCCAGAACAGGATGAAGAAAACGAAACAGCGAACCCGGAGATGGACCTCTTGCCGGGAGAAACCCGACAGCAAGGCCGGTGTGGGAGGCAGACCCAGAGGGCGCTGTTGACTCATTGCTTCACGCTGCCCAAACCCAGGCGCAACATCGCGGACGGAACGGCCCGCCCTGGGCTGCCGTTCTCTCACTGGCAACCCAGGGCACCGCAGTCCGTGCCACACGCAGAATAATCAACGAATGATACCATAGCCCCAGCGGGAATGCGACGGGTTTGCCCTGGAGCGGACGTTCCGTCAGACAACGTAGGCGTGCAGGCCCGCGAATATCCTCGCCAGATTCACCCACATCAGGGTAATGACAATGACGGCTGCCCCGGCGAGGGCGACAGCACAGTTCGCCCGGGGGTACCTGGCGCCAGAGGCGCGGCGGAACTGGAAGTATCCCAGATACAGCAGCCACATCGTCAGTCCCCACAGCTCCTTCGGATCCCAGTTCCAGTAGCTGCCCCATGCCATCATGCCCCACATGGACCCCAGGATCAGTCCCGAAGTCAGCAGGGGGAACGCCAGGCGAATCAGACGGAAGACCGTCAGTTCGTAATCGGGCCGGCCTTCATCCACCGACCCCGTCCTGCCAAGCAATCCCGCCAGGGCGGGCACGGTCGCCTTGAACAACACTACGTAGGCCAGCACATAGGCCCCCACATGCGGCAGGAACATCCAGCTCTGCAGTGCGGGCGGAGCGTTGGACGGGGCGGCGTCGAAAACAAACGCCGCCGGAAACATGACGATCAACCCCAACAGCGGGTCCGTCGCACCGCCCTCGATCTTCAAGAAACGACGGCAGAACAGCCAAAGCGGATACGACAGCATCCCCAGGCACAGGAAGACCTCGAACAGGTTCTGCAAAGGCACGCGACCGACCTGATGCCAGCGCCATACGACCGCCGTTGCGGCCAGCGCGAAACCAAAGGCGTAAGAGCCGTGCCCCGCCCTTCTCCACCCGCACAGCAGCGCTACGGCCGCCGCCAGGTAGGCGAGCACGACTCCATACGTCAGCATGCCCGGCATGGTGAGGTCAAGCGCCACGTTCGCCTCCCCGCCGGGCCAGAGAGCGCCATGCGGGCACCGCCCAGCACCACCAGACCACGCCCACCCAGAGCAGACCAAACCCCACGTATACCAGGCGCAGCCCGGAGTCGGAGGTCGCCATCAGCACCGTATACCGCTCGTTCTGCCGGTCGTAAGAATGCTGGTAGAAGTAGTACCCGCCGTAGTGCAGGGGTTGATTCACTTCAATGACCTTCCCTGCCACGGTCTTTCCATCCTCCAGCACCGCAACATCGCTCTTGTAGTCGCGCACTTCGCGACGCGGCCTAACCAGGCATAGGACCGGTGCCCCATCCGCGGCGCCTCGCCGCTCGGCCTCTTGCGGCCCGGCCAGCGGCTGCAGGGAAAGCCACGCATGAGGCCCGCCGGTGCCGGCAATCAGCCACTGGCGCATCTGCCGTCCGTTGCGGAACAGCATCACGTCCATAGCCGGCGCCCCGGAAGCCGGATCGGATCTGGCCCCAATGGGCCTTGGCCACAGGTAACGCAGCCTCACGGCGCCCGGCGAGTCGTCGTCCGCGCCGTCCGACGTGGCCACAAGCCGGAACTCCTTCGCGCCCTGCTCATTCTCGATCTCAACCGTGATGACGGAAGCGTACGGCGCGCCAGGGCCGGACATGGCCCCAGACATCGGCGAGAGCACCCGCACTGTCACCTTCGGCTCCTGGAGAGCGACCTGCCGCCCGGCCTCGGCGGGGATCACGAACGCGGCACCGCCGGCGTCAGTGACCTCCAGGACCGGGCCGTCGCCTTCGGCGAACACAGGCCACGCGCTG
>DAOVRD010000011.1 GCA_030628375.1 Planctomycetota bacterium | reverse complement strand
TTGTGGCGGCGGTCTGGAAGCACGTGCGCCCGCGCACACGCGTCGTGCATTGGGCGTTCGACCTTTTTCCGGAGAACGCGGTAGCGGACGGGTTGTTGCGCTCGGGGTCGCTGGCCGTGCGCGGCGCAAGAAGTTTGCTGAAAGTGGCTTACGGTGCGTGTGATCTGATCGTTGACATTGGACCGTGCGTCAGGGAAGCCCTGAGGGCCTACGGCAGCGACGCGCAGTGCTTGACGCTGCCGCCCTGGGCGTTCGTCGAACCGCCCGAGCCGTTGCCGACCTGCGTTGTCGAACGGAAGGCGGTGTTCGGCGACGCCCGCCTGGCGCTGTCCTACTCCGGGAACTTCGGCCGGGCTCATAGTTACGAACTGCTGCTGGCCCTGGCGCGGAGACTGCGCCGGGAAAAGGCGATTCGCTTTGCCTTTAGTATCCGGGGAAATCGCGCGCATACGGTCCGGGAGGCCGTTACCGAGGAGGACACCAACATCACGTTCGTCCCATTCGCCCCGGTCGAGCGGCTCTCCGACCGCCTCAGCGCGGCAGACATCCATCTGGTTAGTCTGCGGTCCGAATGGACCGGCGCGGTGGTGCCGTCGAAGTTCTTCGGCGCGCTGGCCGTGGGGCGTCCGGTCATCTTCGCCGGCAGTGCGGACTCAGACCTTGCCCGGTGGATACGCAGGCATCGAGTGGGATGGCTTCTGACTCCGGACACGCTGGATGTCGTTAGCGAAGACCTTCGGCGTCTCGCGGACGTCCCCGAGGAGATGGCTGCACTGCGCAGGCACTGCCATGACGTCTACACGACCTTCTTCTCGCGCGAATCGCTCGCCAACCGCTGGGATGAGGCGTTGTGCGCTTTCTACCCTACCAGCCCAGAGAGACTTTGGCGCAGTCGCTCAGTGCGGCCGACCTTCACTTGATACCGCTGGCGCGCGGACTCGCCGGTTGCATCGTCCCGTGCAAAGTGGATGGGATACTGGCCTCGGGAACGCTTTACGTGGCCATCATGGACCGGGAGGGCGACGTGGCCCGTCTGGCGGAAAGCGCCCTGGACTCCAATTCATAATTGCCGCGACTACCTGGGCCCGCTCACCCCTGCCTCCTCGGGCACATCGGGCGCTGCGCCATTCATTGCTGGGTCTGCCAGCACCAGATCGGCTGCCTCGCGGATGAGCAGGGGGGCGAAGCGAGTCTGGGCCGACATAATGCGCTCTTCCGGGCCGCTCTGGTGCGTCGAGAGCTGGAGCGCCAACTCGGCGGGGTAGTTGCTGCCGATCCGCAGGATCTCCCTGAGGCCGTAGAGCATCTGCCCCAGCTTGCCCTCGTAGGCCCGCCTCTCGATCTCCTCCCCGCGTAACCCCACCTGCTGCCAACTCGTGACGATCACTGCGCCTTCGCCAGCGGCGAACGAAGTCGTGCGGACAACTACGTCAGGCAGGTTCCTTGAGCCAGTTATCACTTCCGTAGTCTTGCTCCATCGCTGCGCCATGCCGTGGAAAGGATAGCAGCTCTCCGGGAGGTGGGCCCGGCGGCCCAGGAAGGTCCCTTCGCCCGTACGCCAGTAAAGCAATGTAACTCGGATCGGCGGTTCGCCCGGAGCCCGGTAGACGCGGAACAGCGCGTCGCTCACATGGCGTTGACGGTCTAGATTCGGAGGGTCAGGCAGGTCCTCAGCCACCCATTTTCCGATTCGTCTGGGTATGGAAGCCAGCGGGGATGCAGGGCGCCGCTGGCGACTCGCGTGAACGTGATACAGCTCGGCTCCCTGGTAGAGGATACCAGCTACCAAGAGCACCCCGAGGACCGCCGCGCGGCGAGACAGCCCGGTCCCGACGGAACGTCCTCTTGGGCGTCCCCTTGCCTCCGATGTCCACGCATCGTTTTCAGTCGGATCGCGGGCACGGCCCCCCGTGCGTTCAACTCCTTGCAGCAGCTGCCACAGGATCAGCAGGAGCACGAGAGAGAACGCGAAGATCCCCAGACCCGCGAAGTAATGGAAGAACCCCTGTGCGGCTTCTTTGCTCACGTAGACGCCGACGAGCACGGTGCCGACAACTCGCACCACGTTCGCCAACAGTGTTACGGGGATAGATAGCACAATCAGGGCAGCCTTGGCACCTGGCCGTCGCAGGCCATAGGCGCTGATGAATATGGCTGCCGGAACCACTGTCATAAGCGATCGGATCCCGCTGCAGGCCTCTTCTACATTGGCAGCCAGAGCCGCCGTCTCAAGGACGTGCCCCTGTCGAACGACCGCGATGCCCAGTGCCGCGATCAGCTTCTCGCTGGCGATGGCAGCCACGGTCTGCAAGCGGAGAGGAACCCAGTAAGTCGTGAGTACGTTTTCAGGGAAAATGAAGGCCAGCACTAACGCCGGCATCCATAACGGCCACATGGCCCGCCAACCGAAGACCAGGATTACGACCCCACACAGCAGGGCCACCAGCGAAAGGTAGCGCAGGAAGACGCTCGTCCTGCCTCGCACGAACACGAGCCCCGCACGGGTCCCCACAAACAACAGCACGAACGAAAAGGCCAAGAACACCAGGCCCCACTTCGACGGGCGGACCGGCGCACGTGCGACCTGTTCCCACCGGTCCCTCACCAGGAAAACGGTCCACGCCAGTACGACCAACCCGAACACCACCCGCCCTTCCGAGATCCACCCAAGAGCCAGGTCACGGAACGTCCAGGCATAGTTGGCAAACGCCAGCAAGCCCAGAGCTACCCAAAGCGCAAGTAAGCCGCGCTTGCGCCGCGCGTCGAGTATCAGGGCTGAGACCGGCACTGGTGCACCCGGTTCTGCCATGTCGGATATCGTCCTTCCCTTTCCCAGCCTGCTGGCCGTAGCGTAATCGGCGCCGACGCCCTTCAGTCGCCCGAAGCCCTGCCAGCCGATCCCTCGCCAGCGCCTGGCTGCGCGGCCTCGTCGGAATCTGCGGGAGCGCTGACTGCCGAGCCAGACGTCGATAGCCTCCCGCCTGTTGCGTCCTGGGTGGAAGGCGGGAGTTCAACACCTAGGTCCTCCGCCGAGAAGCCGGCGGCCCGCAGAGCTTTGGCCAGCGTATCGGCTGTTGATTGTTCATACTGGGTGCCTATGGCGCGCACGTAGGCGGAATAAGCCAGGGCCACGGCCAGCGATGCATCATCACCCGGCGCCAAATCTGACAGTATGAGCTCCGCCAGGTTGTTGGCGGCAATTGCTGCCTGCTTCGGCGCAGCCTGAATGGCCGCCAAGTAGTGCCGTCGGGCCGCTTCTTCGCTATCCGCTTGCTGAGCCAGAATGCCGAGGCTCGTATAGGCCGTCATGGGCTGCTCCATAAGCTCGACCGCCTTCAGGAACTCGCCCTGCGCTTCCTCCTTCTTGCCAGCCAGGAGCAAGATCATGCCGTACTGCTGGCGCATGCTCCCGTTCTCCGGGCTCAGTTCGCAAGCCTTCTGTAGGCTTTCCTCGGCAGCCACCAGATCCTTTACGGTTCCGTGGAGCAATCCCAGCGAATGCCACACCGCGGAGTTCTCTGGCGCCGCCTCGACAGCTGCGCCCAAATAGACCCCTGCCGTGTCAGTATCGCCGGCAGAGAGAGCAGCCCGGCCTGCGAGAAGCAAAGCGGGAGCAAGGCTCGGCTGTTCGGCCAACGCCCGTTCGGCATAAGCCCGGGCGTGCTCGAACATGCCGCGGCGCAGGAAGACCTCTCCGATGAAGACGTTTGCCTGTGCCCGGAAGCGGTCATTATCGTCCGCACACTCTTGAGCGATCTGGACCGCCAGGCTATCCCGGCCGTACCGACTCAAGGTGGCTGCCAGCTGGAGCTTTGCTCCAGGGTCATCACGCAGCTCCCGTCTCAGCCTCTCGGCCTCACGCATTGCCTCCGCCCTTTGCCCGCCCACAAGACGTGTTTCCACCAGGCGAATGGAGAGCCAGGGCATGTCCGGGAATTGCTCCGCCAGGGCCTGCACCTGCATCATCTCCTCGTCGGCACGGCCGGCTTTCCTGAGCAGGTCCAGTTTGTAGAGCCCGGCCAGAAGGGCAACGGAAGGGTCGTCCGCGACCGTATCCAGGATCTCAACCGCCTTTTCAGATTCCCCTTCGATTGCCAGCGAGTGTGCCTGCGCGGCTCGGACGATGCTGCTTTCCGGGTTCGCCTGGAGGGCTGCTGCAATGTGCGGCGCCGCTCCTTCAAGGTCGTCACGCCACAAATACGAATCCGCCAGGATCGCACGGATTGGTCCATCCTCCACGCCCAGTTCGATCGCCCGTTGAGCGTAGGCTCCCGCTGCCCGCACCACCCCGCGCTCGTACATGCGCAGCGCCATCCGACGCACCGCCGGGGGGTGAGCGTCGTCGCCCAGGGCTGCGCCTGCGAAGTATCGGGCCGCGCCCTCTGCTTCCGCCAGTTCGTCATAGCAAAGGCCCGCCTTGTAGCGCAACTCCTTGCCCTCAGGTGCAAGCCGTAGTGCACTGCGGTAGAACGACAAGGCCTGCCCGTACTGCCCTCCACTGAACGCGGCATCACCTCGGGCAATGCGCTCGGCCAGGACCCTTTGTGTGGCCTCCTCCGGAGGGACAGCGCCTTCGCGCTGTGACCACGCCCTCAGCACGCCCCATGCCCCCAGCAGCCCAACAAATGCGACTGCGAGAACGACTAATAAGCCACGGACGAGGCGAACCGCCGGCTTCTCCCCTGCACGGCACAGCGGCCTCGGCTCGCGCCGGCTCCGGCCCATGTCGGGGCATACTAGACGAAACAGAAATTTGTTGGTGTATTTGCGGGCCGGAGGGCAAATGCCTCCAGGGAACGAATCCCTGCCACGGCAATCAGTCCCGAACCATCCCGTCTTGCGTACATTGAGCCAGAACGCATCAAGGACCAGAAAAACGAGGTCGACCGGCAGCATCACAACGTGCAACACGAGTCGAACGGGCGGGGCCAGAAGCCGGGCCACCCAGCGAGACACGGCGCCGATTGGTCGGAACAGTCTCACAGCCATTGTCCATTCCCGCTTGAGCGACAGGAATTCATATTATAACCTACTTTCTCATCCGGACCAAACATGCCAGTCCCTGTTTTGCCGGGCCAGGCGGGGAACCGGGAACGGAGCCAGTTTATCCTGTGAATCCTCCCATCCTGTGCATCCTGTCAAAGTGCTTCACTGTAACAGGGCCGACGCGCAGTTCGCAGCGAGAAAGGACCGGGGTTGGCGGCCGCATCCAGCGCTGGGCCGGACGGGCGAGGCAAAGAGAAGATGGCCAGCCCTACCTGCGGGCCGACCACGTGGATGAGCAGCACAGGACTATGCCTACGCGTCTTCCCCTTCTTTCCTCCGACGACGACGAGCAACAGCTCCTGCAACCAGCGCCATCAGAGCCAACACTGTGGCGGTGGGCTCTGGTATCATGACGCTACCAGTGTCGGGCGTGGGAATCCAGTTGGTAATGTCCGTCAGATCGTAGCCACCGTCCAGACCCTCGAGGCCAGGATTCCACGCCGTGGTAACACCTTGCGAGCCTCCATTGCCGTCCTTGGCGTAGAAGCTACCCCACACCGGGTACTGGCTGCTCCAGAAGGTGGTGGGCGTCGGGCCAAGCTCGAACTTCAAACCGTGGATGTCGCCCGGTAAGTTCGGGTTCCCGTTGTTATCCCCTGGGCTCGAGGCGGGCAGCGGATTGAGGTCCGCTGTCCAATGCCCGAATTCTACAGGACCACTGAAGGTGAAGAAGTACTGTTCGTAGTTCTGAGAGTCGATGACGTCGCTCACCTGCAGGATCCAGTGGCTTATCTCGGGATCGGGCCCAGTACCATCCAAGTCCGTGAAGGTATACTTGTAGTACCAGAGGCTTTCGGGTGTATCCTGGCTTATGTTCCAGTCGAGCCTGAGACCGCCGCTGGAGCCGTTGGGGTCCCAGTCCGCCCAGCCCCCGGTTGCTTCTATTCCAGACTCCGGGGGCGTTTCACGGCTACCTTCAATGGTAATTCCCAGTACCGTGAGCGGGAGCAAGGCAAGTGCAACCGCGCTTAGAGCGATCATCCGAATCATCAGAGCGGGCCTCCGAGAGCGAACACGCAACGCAAACAGCGGCGAACGAGCATCAGTAATCTTTCGCAACTCCCATGCCAACCGCTGCCCAGATGCCGATTTTCTCACGCTTCCTGCTCCGGTTCTCAAGTCCTACTTGTCTCGAGAGGACCTAACTCCAGGAAAAGAAGAACGGCCGAGCCCCCCTCGGCCCGGCCGATCTTGCCTCCATTCCCTTTCTCCTATTCGCCTTCTTCTTCCTTCTTCCGACGCCGACGGGCAAAGGCTCCCGCCAGCAGGGCCGTCAGGGCCAGAATCCCCGTGGTTGGCTCAGGAATAACAATATCTGTGAGACCGGAATCTGGCATCGCTACCCAGCCGGGGGGAAACGGGTCCGAGGCTTGATCAGCGGCAGTGGGGTCACTGTTGAAATTAGTATTCCATGCCCCGTTATTCGTTGCATCGTATGCATAGACGTCGCCCCAGATGGGATTCAGGTCGGTGTCAAACGTGTAGGTAGCCTGAGCGGCCCCCGTATCTGTGATTTTTATAGCCCACTCTGCTCCAGCGCCCCAGGGGTTCGGGGCAAAACCAGTCGCCAGCTGCGGACCAACTGTACTGTACCCGTCACCCCACGTAAACAATCCCCCCGTGTCTGGGCAAGCCTCAAGCAGCCAATAGCTCTCGGCGTCTCCAAATGTGTAGCTGTAGTGCCAGTCTTTCCCCGAGCCACCCGGCGTCGAGATGTTCCAGCTGAACAACACCCCATCGTCGCCCCATCCGCCGGCATCGGTAAGCTGTAGGGAGCCGACCAAATCACCGCCTTGCACATCGACGACTACAGCCTGAGCTCCTGCCCCCAAAATGCCGACAACGACTATCGCGACCATCAGACGCTTGAGCATTGCTCTCCCTCCGCACTTCGGTGACACATGTAACCTTCTAATCGCAGACTACCATACTCCAAACCTGCTCCAGGTAGTTGCAAACCCGGTGCCGCTCCGTACACAGGCAGGCCTTTTCTGAAAGGGCTTTTCAGGCCTTCTCGCACCCAACCAGACGACGGCGCTCTGGCTCCCTCCCAGAGGCACGGGCCCAGCCGACACTCTGACATGACATCTGTCTGACAGAACCGTCACCTGAAGCCCCTCGGCACCGGTCTGTGCCGGTCTATACGGCCGCTCTATACGGCGCCCCTCAGGCAGGCTCCGGCGAGCCGAGCCGGCTGCACAGGGGCCCTCCGCTCTCGGTCCGCGCGGCTGCTATCTGCCCAGACGCCGAGTCGCTCCTCGCAGCGACCCGAACTCCAATTAATAATTCATAATTATGAATTCATAATTGCCGTCGGTGCGAAGTCTGACGTTGTAGGGCTAAGCCCTGTTCCGATTGCTTGCGGGCATCTCCTCCCAACCGCCCCGTGTCATAGTCCTGGCTCACAGAGCTTCGGCGGCTGGAATACGAATACGGTAATCTCCCACATTACCGGTCGAACAAGCGTTGCCACTCCTGGATCCTCCCTCGTCCAGATCGGCGGGGAGAACACGCGATCGCTGAGGTAGAGGGTTCCTTGACAGCGCTGACCGAGCGGCTTATTGTGTGCGCCTCTCGGTGGCGGGACAGTTCGTTGGCACGTCGCATCAGTTCAGCCAGTTCTGACTCGGGAGTGCACGGATGGTGCCCATGGTGCATGTGAGCGGAGAAGCAGAGAGCAGATCGGAGGGGCTGGAACCGTGAAGGCGCGCCCTCGCAAGAGCCAGGCTGCTGCTGGGGAAGGACATTCCCTGTTCCTTGAGCAGCTCGAGCCGAGGATACTGCTGGACGCAGGCACTGGGAAGTTAAGGCTGGTCACTGAGATGCTCGGGGAGGACCTGGCGGCGGTGCCAGATGGGCAGGAGGACCTGAACGCTCCGGTGGACATAGCAGGATCCGAGTCGACGCTCGCCCTTGCTTCCCTGTCGACGCGCAGTTCAGATTGGGTGATTGGCCCGACGCCCGCGCCGGCGCGCGATGCGGGTTCGCTAGGGCGCTCGCCCAGTGTGGGCGCTGTGTTCGTCCCCCATTACGACTCAGTAACCGATTATGATTGGTGGTATGGCTGTTCGCCGACTACGGGCGGGATGCACGCCGCATGGTGGGACTACGAAGTGCAGTTGATAGACCCCGGATACACGGTTTTTCCGGGCGACCCCAGCAACTGGACATTCGGCATCTATCCTTCTTCCAACCCGGCTGATTACGCCGTTCCCGACCATGCGAATGGCGTGGTCAACGGTTGGAACCACGTGTCCGATGGGAACACCTGGCAAGGCCATCCACCGGACTCTATCGGCGATTTCATGTTGACTGTTAGCGGCGGATCCTACGATGTGCCCATAGAGTGGGGGATGCAGAACTTTATGGCCTGGGACGACCTGCGGACTCCAGAGAACGAGTCGTGGTCTGTTACCACCAGTCGTGTCTACACCCCTCTGGGGGGGCACGTGGGTACCTGGACGTTCGATGACTATAAGGCGGAGATAGACGCTGGTCGGCCGGTTCACCTGTGGCTTTCCAGGCCAGGGGGCGGGCATTCCGTCCTTGCGGTGGGCTACTACGAGGGGCTGGGCGGCGATGAGGAATGGGTGGAGCTTTACACCACGTGGAACGTCGGCCTGGAAGAGTGGGAATGGGTTAACGAGACTCAGTCTGGCTACGGATACACGGTTAATGGCGGCCTGCTGATGGACATTGCCAACGAGCCGGACATCAACCTCACCGGCTACTTCGCCCTCGAACACACGTACATCATCGATCTCGAGGTCGCCATCGGCCTCGGGAGCCCTGCCTCGCCTACCTGGGAGACAACCGTCTGGTCTTACGGGCCTAACAACGTTAACCTTGTTCAGACCGAGGTGGACCTGAGTGGGGCCTGGCCTTACCTGGGCACGACGGGCGATTGGTACCTCAAGGTCTACGACGACGGACCCGCCAACGAAGGCAGCATCATGGACTTCCAGATACGCTATCAAGGTCAACAGTGGTTCACTTCGGACAATGGCGAGCCCATCGTTGACCTCGAAACGCACTACGCCTATGTCACCAGGAGCTTCGCCACAAGCGTTGACGTGGATCTGCAAGACACGAGCGACACCGGCGCGAGCGACGCCGACAACCTGACCAACATCAACGTGCCGATCTACGACGTGACGGTGAACGGCCCGGGCACCATAAACATAGACTGGGACGGCGACGGACTAGTTGATCCCGAGGACATCGTCGCCGACTCGGTGCCGGGTGCCGGGATTTATCAGTACTCGCCGCTGTCTCCCCTGGCCGACGGTAGCTACGCGGTGGACGTAACGTTCATCGATCTGGCGATGGTTGTGTCTACCGACAGCGACCCCACCACGATTGATACTCTCGGGCCGACGGTCAATTCCGTCACGCCCTCGGGCGTGGTGGGATCGCCCGTGAGTCAGATTGACGTGACGTTCAGCGACGCTAACGGACTGTGGGACAGCACGGCCACCGATGCCGCCAACTACGCCTTGGAGAATTCCGGCGGCGACGCGACTTTCGGCGACGGCAACGAGACCGATCTGTCCGGCCAGATCGGCACCATAACTTACGATGGCCCAAGCCAGACGGCCTCGCTGCCCATAAGCGCCGCCCTGACCGACGAAGCCTACCAGCTCACCATCATCGGCTCGACCTCGGTGCGCGACCTGGCCGGCAATCCGCTCAACAACGGCACGGATGAACTGGCCACCTTTACGGTGCACTCCCTGGCCCCGAGCGTCATCGTTGACCTCCAGGCGTCCAGCGACAGCGGGATGAGCGACAGCGACGACATCACCAGCGACACAACGCCGGCCTACGATGTGACGGTCAACGAGCCCGGCATCATAGACGTAGACTGGGACGGGGACCTGATTGTTGATGAGACGTACGTGGTAGGTGCTGGGGGGACGTACCAGTATACGGCGCCTGCTTTGGTTGACGGGGTGTATCGGGTGGCCGTGACGTTCACCGACACAGCGTCCAACGTTGCTACGGACGACGATCCGACCACGATAGACACGGTGGGTCCCACCGTCTCGAGCGTGTCGCCTTCGGGGTCGGTTGGGTCCCCGGCGAGTCAGATCCAGGTGGTATTCAGCGACACCAATGACCTGTGGACCAGTACAGTTACGGATTCGGGCAACTACGAGCTGCTTGCCTCCGGCGGTGATGGCACCTTCGGTGAAGCCAACGATGTTGACGTCTCCGGGCGGATCGGGGCCATAAGCTACACCGCCGGCACCAAGACAGCCACGCTGCCATTGAGCCCTGCGCTAACGGACGAGGCGTATCGGTTCACGGTCCTTGGCACGATGACGGTGCGGGACGCGGCGGGCAACGCCCTCAATGACGGCGCTGACGAGGTGTCGAGTTTCACCGTGGATGCCCTGGCCCCGAGCGTCATCGTTGACCTCCAGGCGTCCAGCGACAGTGGGCTCAGCGACAGCGACAACATCACCAGCGACACAACGCCGGCCTACGACGTGACCGTCAACGAGCCCGGGACCATCGAGATCGACTGGGACGGGGACCTGAGCGTTGACGAGACGTACGTGGTAGGTGCTGGGGGGACGTACCCTTATGCGCCCGGCTCTGCTCTGACTGGGGGCTATTATCCGGTCAGCGTGAAGTTCACCGACACGGCCGGCAACGAGGCCACGGGCGACGACCCCACGACGATAGACACGCAGGCGCCGGATGTGCCCGACGCACCCGATCTCCAGGCTGCCAGCGACACCGGGCTGTCCAACACTGACAACCTGACTAACGATGCCACTCCTACGCTCGGATTGACCGGTTTCGCCGACTACTACCGGCTGGAGCGCGATGGTCAGCTCATCTCAGTGCCGCCGATTCTTGGGGATGACGGTAACGTCTACAAGACGGAGGGCTCCTACACTGACGATCCGCTTGGAGATGACGATTATTCCTACGTGCTTTACGCAGTGGATGCGGCGGGCAACGTCTCTGCGGCGTCTGGGACGCTCATCGTCGCAATTGACACCGGTGATCCAGCCGTGCCCACCGCGCCGGACCTTCAGCCGGGGAGCGATAGCGGCGTGGCGGATGATGATGACATCACTAACGTCACGTCCCCGATTTTCGATGTCGTCTGGACCGGCGGTTACTTCCGCTTCTACCGTAGTGGCAGCCAGGTAAGTGGCAACTACGAGAGCGGAACGACCCACACGGCGGTTTCTGAGCCTGCGGGGACGTGGACCTATACGGTCACTGCTGTGGACGCTGCGGGGAACGAGTCTGGTCCGTCGCCTGGGCTGCAGGTGCAGATAGACAGAACAGCGCCTTCTGCACCTGGTGAGCCGGACCTTCAGGCGGCGAGTGACAGCGGCGTGAGCAACAGCGATAACGCGACCAACGACAGCACGCCCAGGCTGGACCTGACCGGTTTCGCCGACTACTACCGGCTTGAGCGAGATGGGGGCCAGATAAGCGGTGACTATGGCACGTCGCCGACTTTCACCGACTCGCTCGCGGTGGACGATACGTACGCCTACGTGCTCTTTGCCGTGGACGGTGCGGGCAACGTGTCTGACGCTTCGCAGAACCTTGAAGTGACCCTGGACACCCAGGCACCCGATGCACCTGACGCGCCCGATCTCCAGGCTGCCAGCGACACCGGCGTGTCCAACACTGACAATCTGACCTACGACCCCACGCCGACCTTGGACCTGACCGGTTTCGGGGAGTATTACCGGCTGGAGCGCGAGGGCGTGCAGATAAGCAGTGACTACGAGACCACCCTTACGTTCACCGACGGGTTGCTGGGGGATGACACCTACGCCTATGTGCTCTACGCCGTGGACGGCGCGGGCAACGTGTCTGACGCTTCGCAGAACCTTGAAGTGACCCTGGACACCCAGGCGCCCGATCCACCTGACGCGCCCGATCTCCAGGCTGCCAGCGATACGGGCGTGTCCAACACTGACAACCTGACTAACGACGCGACTCCTACGCTCGGATTGACCGGTTTCGGCGAGTACTACCGGCTGGAGCGCGACGGCGAGCAGATAAGCGGCAACTATGAGACCAGCCTTACGTTCACCGACGGGTCGCTGGGGGATGACGTCTACGCCTACGTGCTCTACGCGGTGGATATGGCGGGCAACGTGTCTGACGCTTCGCAGAACCTTGAAGTGACCCTGGACACCCAGGCACCCGATCCGCCGGACGCCCCTGACCTTCAGGCGGCGAGTGACAGCGGCATAAGCGCAAGCGACAATGTGACCAATGATATGACTCCCACGCTGGAGCTGACGGGCTTCGATGCCTACTACCGTCTCGAAAGGGACGGCGGGCAGATAAGCGCCGATTACGCCGTCGAGAGCCCGTTCTCCGACGGTCCGCTGGCTGATGACGAATACTCGTATGTGCTGCGTGCCGTGGATGCGGCCGGGAACGTGTCGGAAGGATCTCCAGCGCTGGATGTCACCATTGACACTACGCCGCCGGACGTGCCCGACCCGCCCGATCTGCAGGCCGTCAGCGACACCGGCGTGTCCAACACTGACAACCTGACTAACGACGCCACTCCTACGCTCGGTTTGAGTGGGTTCGGCGAGTACTACCGGCTGGAGCGCGACGGCGGGCAGATAAGCGGTGACTACGGCACGTCGCCGACGTTCACCGACTCGCTTTCGGTGGACGACACGTATACCTACGTGGTCTATGCCGTGGACGCCGCGGGTAACGTGTCTGACGGCTCCGATCCGCTGGAAGTGGAGCTCGACACCGGGGCGCCCGATCCACCCGACGCGCCCGATCTGCAGGCCGCAAGCGATACGGGCGTTCCAGACAACAACGTCACCGGGGACCGGACTCCTGCCTTCGATGTCAATGTCCTCGCTGGCTTCCACTTCAGGCTCTACAGGGACGCCGAGCTGGTTTCGCAGGCGCCGATCCTTGGCGACGATGGCGCTATCTATAGGGAAGGAACCAGCGAGGAATTGCCCGAGCAGCCGTTGGGTGTCCATTGGTACACCGCCACACTTGTGGATGCTGCCGGGAACGAATCCGATCCTTCGGACCCGCTCGAGGTGCAGATAACTCACGTCTGGCCCGTGGGGTACCATCAGTATGGTGACGGCGTTCTGATCACGTTCTACGACGTTGATCCGTCCGATGGCGTCACCGTCCCCGACATCGCCTGGTCCCGTGGGGAGTATCAACGAGGCGTAACGGATGCCCTCATCAACCCGGGACGGATCGGGGACAGAATAATCAGGTCCATTACGTTGTTCGGAGACGGCGGCGAGACGGCGGACCTGGGGATTGCCGTCCAGGGCAACGTGGGGCTGCTGAGTCTGGTGGATAGGCGCACCGTCGTGCAGCCGCTCGGATTCCTGGTCAGTGAGGGATATGTGCGCGGCGTTAACCTCAAGGGAGGCATCACGGGCCATGACCTGAACGAGTTCACCACCGAGGGCGGCTGGACCCTCGACCAGGATGGCGACCAAGACCTGGACAATGACGGCGACACGGATGACCTGACCGGCATCTACACCGAAGGCTATCTCAGATCCGTCACGGCTCGTGGTGACGTCAAAGGGGACGTTGTCGTGGACGGCGACCTGAACTTCTTACGCGTCATCGGTGGCGACCTCACCGGTGACGTGATCCTGACCGGTAGCAAGATCGGCAAGGTCTTCGTGAAGAACGGCGACATCACAGGCGACATAGAAGCCGGCGGTGACATCGGCAGGGTGACGGCCATCGGCGGCGACATAACCGGCAGCATCGTTTCCGAGCAGGGTCGCATCTCGCGGGTGCTGGCCAAGGCGGTCTATTCCGGCTGGAGCTGGACGGGCGGCTCCATAGGCGGCGGGAGCCCTGACAGGATCATCAGCGCGGCTGATTACGTGCGGTCGGTGCAGGCCCTCAGGGGGGACGGCATCAGCACGAGCATCTCGGCGGGCACGTGGATCGGCCTGATCAAGAGCCTGGGGGGCGACATTGATCTGACAGAGGGGCGCTCGATAGAGGCCGGGGGGACCATCAAGAACATCTTGGCCATAGACGGCGACATCCTGGGGGACGGTGCCGACGTATACATAAACAACGGCAACCTGGGGCGCCTGCGGGCCATAAGGGGGGCCATTGACAGCGTCTATGCCGATGTGGACGGAAGCCCGAGTACTCGCACGGGCCGCATCGGGTCGGTGAAAGCCACGGGAGCCGGGGGGATAGCGGACTCCATCATCGAAGCTGAAGGCCGGATTGGCTCGCTCTGGAGCGCCGGCTCGATAAGCGGCGAGTTCACCGCCAGCGACGGCCTGGGCAGGGTGTATGCGAAAGGCGACTTGAACGCCGTTGTTAACGTTACCGGCAACCTGGGGAAGGTCAACGTGCGCGGCGATGTGCTGTCCAGCAGCATTGACGTGACGGCCGGCAAGTTCGGATCGCTCTCCGCAGGCGGTGGTGTGTACGATACCGAGATCACGGTAGACGGATACTTCGGCGGGCTCTACGCAAATGGCGACCTGTACAACAGCACCGTCCACACGCAGACGCTCCGGCGGGTTGTGGTCGTGGGACGGATATGGCAGGAGTCCGGCGGGGAGATCCACGCCTACACGGGCCGTTTCTTCGCGAAAGACTACGACGAGCGCGACACCGTGGACGGGTCCAACGACCTCTGGTTCGACCACCACGGCCCCAACAGCTTGCACGCCTGGGTCGGATGAGATTGGTGAAGGCGGCGGGAATCGCCCCCACGGCGTAAGGACTACAAGTCCCACACATAGCCTTTGAGGCATGTTCTCGCAGCACACGTCTGCCGAACTCGCCTGTTGCAGAGCGGGGCCACTGGGGCGTATCATCGGGGGAGTGAAGTGACAGCGCCTGCGCAAGGGCGGACGTGTGGCTAAGGCGACGCCCGAAGCAGGCTCGGAGTGGCAAGAGATGCCCGTTGAATTCGCCCACATGCTGGGTGACGTCCCTGCACTCGTTCAAGTGGCACTGGCGGCTGCGGAGAGTGTCTACTATGAGCAACGTGGCTAAGGCGGGTAAGGTGACTGCCCTCTGGGCGCTGGAGCAGACCCCGCGCGTCGTTGATCTGCGCGGCCGAGTGCAGGACGCCATGGAGAGCCCCCCCGTGCCATGGGACTGTCCGGAGGCAATCGATCGGCGGCACATGTCCGATCCCTTGGCGGTGCGCAAGGCTCGAGCGATCGCTCTCAAGTTGTCTCTGATGCCGACCGACCTGTGGGCGGGCCAACTCATCGCCGGTTCCATGACGCTGGAGCACCCTCGGATCCACGCTGAATGGGGCTTTCCCGACTACACGACCGAAGAGGAGCGCGGAGAGGCCCACGCCCGGGGGCTGAGCATCAGGTCGGTTTTCGGTCATATCGTGCCCGACTACGGCAGCCTGCTGCAGAAAGGGCTGAACCGAATACGTGACAGTGCCCGCGCACAGCTTGCGCAGACGCAGGATCCCGAGGAGATGGCCTTCCTGCGGTCGGTCATGATTGCCATCGGCGCCGTGACGGATTACGCGGCCCGGCTGGCAGTTCGATGCGATCAGGCCGCCGAACACCAAGGCGGCCGCAAGCGGGCAGCCGAACTGCGGCAGATGGCCGCGAACCTGCGACGGGTGCCGGCCGGTCCTGCCGAGTCCTTCTGGCAGGCCCTGCAGTCGGTCTGGCTGCTTCACATGATCTTCCACTCCACGCTGAACGGCAATGCCCTTGGCAGGCTGGATCAGTATGCGTGGCCTTTCTTGGAGTCCGACCTCGCCGCGGGAGGTATCAGCGTCGAGGATGCGGCGGAGCTGGTGGACTGCTTCTGTCTGAAGTTCAATGAGCGGGCCAAGACCACCGACGACCAGCTGCCGGAGAACCGTCCGGATGAGGACTCGCCCGTCATTCAGCGGACGCGCCACTATACGTCGTCCCAGATCGGCACGCGGCGCGATCAGCTCGACGCGACTAACCACTGGCTTCAGAACATCGTCGTTGGGGGGCTGCCACCGGACGGGACGGACGGCACGAACCTGCTCACGTTCCTCCTGTTGCGCAGCTACCGGCTGAATCGGATGACGAACCCGCTCCTGACGGTCCGCCTACACCGCCATTCCCCCGCCGATCTGCTCAGATGCACTTGCGAGACGTTGAAGGATGGCGGTGGGATGCCGGCACTGTTCAGCGACGAAACCATAGTGCCAGCGCTGGAGAAGCTTGGCGTACCACGTGGCGACGCCCGTGACTACACCAACGACGGCTGTTGGGAGCTGATCATCCCCGGGCGAACGGACTTCCGTTTTCAGCGCCTGAGCCTCATGCTTTGCCTGGAATGGGCCCTGAACCGCGGCCGCTCACGCATTGAAGGCACACAGGACGGGCTGGACACGGGGGACCCCCGCCGTTTCGGCAGCTACGAAGAGGTTTGGCACGCATTCCTGCGACAGCTCGACGCCATGGTGGACCGTGTGGTACGCCACGTCGTCGACACGATCAACGACCGCAACACCATCGCGCCGGTTCCGCTGCTCAGCGCCTTGATCGATGGCGCGATCTCATCCCGGCGCGACATGACGGCCGGTGGCGCCAGGTACCGGACATTCGGCATGATCGCCGAGAGCGCGGCGCACGCGATCGACTCCTTGACGGCAATCAAGACTGTCATCTTCGAGGCAGAGCAGGCCACTATGGCCGAGCTGTGCGACGCCCTCGACGTGGACTTCGAGGGCTTCGAACCGCTGCGTGCAAGGCTGCTGAGGGCGCCCAAGTATGGCAACGACGATGAACGTGCCGATAGTGTGGGCCACGACGTGATCGAGGCGTTCACGAATGCCGTGGCAAGACATGCCGAGCCTTTCCGTTCTCTGATTTGGTTCCCGGCTGGCGTTGGGACTTTCTCCTGGTACATCGGCATCGGTCAGGGCCTCGGCGCATCGGCCGACGGGCGGCGTGCCGGAGAACCGGTCTCCTCGAACTTCTCGCCGGCCCTTGGCCGCGACATGGAAGGCATCCCGCCGGCGATCCTGTCGTATGGCAAGATGCAGCGCAGCAGCCTGCCGGCAGGCTCCCCCCTGGACCTGCGGCTCGCCAGGCGGCTGGTTGATGGCCCAGAAGGAACCGACCGAATGTGCGCACTGGTGCGGGCGTTCGTTGATACTGGCGGCGCCATGATGACGCTCACGGTCGTCGATACGGAGGAACTGCGTGCAGCGCAGCGGGAACCGGACAAGCACAAGTCGCTGCGCGTCCGCATGGGCGGCTGGTGCGCGTATTTCACGATGCTGAGCCGGGAACAACAGGAGCATCACATCCGGCGCCAGGAAGGGCGGGGCTGATGGCTGTAGAGCCGAGCTCTGATCCTGAGGGCATGGTCTTCGACGTGGACACGTTCGCCGTCCACGACGGGCCAGGCATCCGGATGGCCGTGTATCTGAAAGGCTGTCCCCTCTCATGTAAATGGTGCCACAGTCCCGAGTCGCAGGAATCCGCTCCCGAACTCATTCTGATCCCCGACCGGTGTGTCATGTGCGGCGAGTGCGCTGCTGCTTGTCCGGAAGGGGCGCATCGCCTCACCGGCGGAGAGCACCAGATCCTTCGGAGCCGGTGCACGGCCTGCGGCGCGTGCGTGGAGCAGTGTCAGCAAGGCGCGCTGGCAGTCAAGGGCCACCGGGTCCCGGCCTCTTTGGTGGTCGCACGAGCGGCACGTATGAAACCGTTCTTCGACCGGTCTGGGGGAGGTGTCACCCTGACCGGCGGTGAGCCGACGCTGCAAGTCGACTTCGCTGAAGCGGTGCTCCGTGACTGCGGGGCGCGTGGCATTCACACGGCAATGGAGACCAGCGGGGCTTGTAGTTGGGAACGTCTGGAGCGGTTGATGCGCCACGTCGACCTGCTCATCTACGACCTGAAGCTCCTGGATGACGAACAGCACCGCCATTGGACGGGGGCTACCAACGAGCAGGTCCTGGATAATGCGTCCCGGCTCTGCGACCGGAATGTGGAGTTCCGCCTTGCTTTGATACCGGGCATTACTGACGCCCGCCAGAACCTGCAGGCAGTCCTTTCATTCCTGCGCGATATCGGGTCTACCAGGCTGGCCGTCCTGCCGTACAACCCGTCCGCCGGCGCCAAGTACGAGTGGTTGGGGCGCCCCTACGAGCTGGATCACAGCACCGAGGGCACGGGGGATTTAGAGGCGGTCCTTCGCATGGGCCGCAGTATGGGCGTGAGCATCACAGTGGTTTGACCGGTGCTTCCCCTGCCGGCTGGTCTTGCGCCATTCCCAACCCGTCCCATGCCCCGGGAGGGCGCGGCTGACTGACAGCAAAAGTGGGGGAAGCCGAGAAACGCCTGAGTTCCCCCTTCTTGGGACGTCTTAGTCCTGATCGGGTACTTGGTCGGCAGGTCTTTCCAGCAGCTGTGTGTCTGGCGATGGCAGTTCAGCAGGCTGCTTCGTGGCAGGATCGGTAAGCTGCTTATCGAGTGGCCTTTGAGCCTTCGTGTCTTTCAGCATGGCGCCGGTAGCGCCGTGATCTGGGGCGCATGCTGAGACTTCCAGCTGCAACTGCCATCAAGTCGGGCCCCATGAACCGCTCGAGTTTGCGGCCAAGAGCATTCTTGATTTGACAGATCCGAGGAGGCGATACGGCCAGTTCCGCGGCTAGCTCTGCGGTTCGGTAGTTCTCGACCAGCAGATTGAACACACGTCTTTCCTGCTCCGTAACTTGGCGTTGCGATAGGAATGCGCCGTAGTCGTGCGCGATTCGGACGCGCTCGAAAGGTCGCTCCCATGTTCGCTTGTCCGTAAGCGTGTCCGAGCGATCCCACCATGCGTGGTCATCGTCGTGAGCCGCGGCAGCAGGAACCGCATTCAGGCTTACGACGGTCACGCGGCCCAGCCGCTGCGTTCGTGGGGCAAGGACATCGGTCGAGCTGTAACCGCACAGCGAACGGCCAGCCTTCACGCCCAACGCGGCGTAAAAAGCCAAAGATGAGGCGGCCACCTGTTTGCCGCGGGATACGCAGCGCGCGTAGTTTCTCCAGCACAAGGCTATGGTCTCCGCGGCGGCCTCTTGCCGGGCCTCCAGATCGAGGTGCCTGAACGTCAAGTTAGCTCGGGACTGGATTTCCGGAATCATCTCGGCGAACTGTTCTTGCGGCGTCTGAGTACATGACATCGGGCGACTCCTTTCGGTACAAAGAAAGAGCCGCCCAGGTGTGACCAGGCGGCTCGAAGTGGAAGAACGATTCGCAGATCAAGCCGCCTGGTGATGGCGGTTCGGGTTCACGGCGGCCAGCTAAGCTGGCTGACGACGTGTCCTCCTATAAGCCGGTGGCGGACCCCAGCCATCACACAAACCGGGGGTGAAAGAGACTGAGATGCGGGAACAGCAGGGAGGTCCAGGAGCGGCAGACTGCTGAGCTCGTTCGGGTCGGTTGTCCCGGCTCAAACTTCCCTGCATACTTGAACGTGTGTTCTTGGTGGCCTTTTCTTACTCGAACAAGACCGTCGTGATTTCTGACTTTGTTTGCTCTTGCATTGCCCCTGACCGGATATTGAAGATCCCTGACCTGGTCAGCGCCAGGCGGGGCCCCAGCCCGATCTACTGATCTGAGGCAAAACTGAATCAAGGGGCACGTGCACTTTGAGACCTGTCTGACCGGCAGTCGGGGTCCGCATGTGCGGTGCGGCGGACACGCTTTCTCAGACGCCTGGCGAGTCCATCCAGCCCAACGGAGGAGTCAGAGGAAATCCGGGGGTGGGTTGGACTCGACCTCACACGCCGCCACCGTAATCCATTTGCCACAGCGTGCTGCCATCAAGTGCGCTGTTCATACTGTTAACGGGTGCCTACGAACAGAATCAAGGTGAGTCTACTGTGCGGGAGGGCTGCGGACCAGCGCGTCGATGTGCCGATCGTGTACCGGCTAAAGGGAAGGGCCTAACATGGCCGGAAGCCGTCCTGTTGTACAGGGGCATCCGGCAAATCTACTCGCCTATAGCCTCCAGGAACTGGGTACGAATCAGAAGATTCGGCCCTTGACTTATGTCCCCAAAAGTGTGATGTTAGGGATTAAATAGACAACAACCTAGAGGTTGACCTGGCGTGAATCCTGGGGGCCACAGAGGACCCTTCGACACAGCAGCTGACTCTATACATTCCCAACAAGGACAAGAATGGAAAGCAGATAACGAATCTCAAGCGGTGGATCAAGGAGGCCCAAGGGATACTTACATCTATCGGAGGCGGAACGACTTCGCTGCCGCCTGCGGATGGTACGTGGTTGAATCTTGAGAATGACGAGATCATCTGGGAGAAAACGCGGATAATCTACACATATATTGACCCGGACAAGTTCGAAGAAAACATGAGTTTGCTGAGGGGATTTCTGCACAGATTCGGCCGGGAAGCAGAACAAGGGGAAGTAGTGTTCGAATTTGACGGCAGGTTCTACAGGATTCGAGAGTTTGACTAAAGACAAAGTCGAGGAAAGAGGCAAGTGAGATGAAGAGGGTAGTCAAAGATAAGGGAGCGGCCAAGAGACGCCTCAATCTCGAATCTGTCGCCGAAGCCTTGGGTGGCGAGGATACAGGAGTCGAGATAGACACAAGGCGTGGACCTCTTTCCCTGTTCACTTTGCGACAGTTTCTTGTGGACAGGCTGCATTCTGCCGGAGGGCGTCCGAGACTGAGAGGGACCAGAAAAAGACGAAGTAAGATATCCTTCTTTGAGGAGGACTGGAGAAAGCTTGAAAAGATGCGCCGCTATTACAGAGAAGAGAAAGGGATCAATGTAACCTTGAGCCAGATAGCTTCTGCCCTGATTCATGCGGGAGTATCAAGGATAGACATATCGAAGATAAAACTGAAGCCGCATTCATATTCAAAGTAGGCGTGCGTCGTGCGAATGAGGTCTTCGAGCTACTCGCTCGATCTGGTCCGTAGGGGCGCGGATGGGCAGGGCGTCGCGTCTCTCCCCCTATGCTGGACCATTATGGTTTCTGGTCCACCTCCGCCGATGTGTTGTTGTCAGCCAACCATGGCATCGGGCGTTTGACCGGGCGGCTGCCGGCGAGAAGGTGATCGCCAGCGAGGCACAGAGTTCTGCCTCATTTGCGTGGGTCTGTTCCTGAGCACCCCTGCGCTCCAGGCGTTCGTCGGCAAGCTGTCTGGCAAGCTGGTCCGCCCTCTGCTCGGCAGCAGCAAGCCTCTCCTTGGCCCTTGGCAGCGGCCAATCGGCCTCTTTGTATACTATTACGCATGCTGCGCCGAAATTAAGCTCGCGGTCGGCTGCTGGGTCCGGGTTCGCCCGGGGCTTCCTGGCGGGCACAGGCGTACCGTGAGGGCAATCTCGCAGGGATGTAGGGGGCTGGGGGGGGGTTGCACAGAAACTCCCCTCAGACGGCCGGTACGTACGCCTGGAGCGAAGCCGGCGGGAAGAGGGGATGAGGCAATGTGTGTACCACGGAGTCAAAATGACTTTGGTCAGACTCTCTCTCAGATGGAAGGAGCCTGCGCTTGCTGTACAGGGAGGAGACGAGACGCCATCGGCGCCAGGACGGGGAGCATGGGTGACGTTGCTCGATGACGAGGCATCGGGCCTCGGATTTTGAGCGCATGCAGCGGTTGGGGTGCAGGATGGGCAGGACCATCATCGAGGTACATCCGTAGATCTGAGCCAGTTGGCAGGGGGGGTACCGTTCTGGTACCGGGACGCGATAGCCTTGTCTTGCTCCCACACATTGGCTTCTCGTTTATGCATGTGTATCCTTGGTACTCCGTAACTGGCCCAACCAACGGTCCGTTCCAACTTGCTGTTCTTCTTGGAAACTCGCTACCGATAGCTGGCTGACTTCGATTTCCCAGCCTCATGGAGATAGCAGAGCTCGCCGTAACTCTGATGCTGACCGTGGAGGGGGAGGCCACTGGAGAGAGACAGAGATAGAGACACACACGTACACAGCAGGGAGGGGTAGAATTCCATGACGGGGGTGGGGGGTATCTGATAGGAGTTCGGCGCGGGGGACTGCTTGATTGGCGGGGAGAGCTGGCGACTGGAAGGAGCCAGTTCTCCCCGCCTCTTAGAGGAATCATTACAATGATTCCTTAGGGCTCGACACAAAATACGATACGCCGTCTCAACGGTCAGAACTGGTGTCTCAGATGCTGGCCCGTATCCGCCCGCCGCTATTGGTGTCCAGAAAACCGCCTTCTGGGCGGTATCAGTGTCCAAAAACCCCCTTCTGGGCGGTATCAGTGTCCAAAAACCACTATTCCTGGTTGCTGTCAGTGCGCGAGAAAGCTTGGTCTTCCACGTCATCGCCTTCTCCGGATGCTGCTCAACGATGCCCGAAGCCAGTCGGGCGCAGTGAGCTCCACAACCTCATCCAGCCCGTCCCCACGTCCGGTCTCCTGCCACCCGCCGATGTAACCCTGGTCGGTCATGTAGTCAAGCTCGGCTCTGAGTTCCTTGAGGTCGTTGCTCGCGTGCCTCCCCTCCGGATTGAGACCGGCCCACCGCATCAACGTCGCCCACTTCAAGCAACCCGGGCCCGGACCGTTCAGTCGGTGGCGGATCGGCAAGTAGGCACCGAGGCGGAGAGCGATGCCATTCTCACGGGCATCCTCGGTCGCCAACCGTCTCAGCTGCCGCGTGTAACGCTTCCCGGTCTTCCGTCCACCCGTCTGGGCCACGCCGGCGTACCACTCGGGATTCGCGATGATCAGTTCGCCGTCCTGGACGGGGCTGAGCACACGCTCCAGCGGCGTCGGCGACGTGCTCTCCCACCGGATGGCTTGGGTGCCCGCAGCCTGATCGTCGGTCGTCGCGGCGAACAGCCGGATGGACGTGGTGAGGGTTCCCGTCGTCGGATTGTAGGTGAGTTCGGCCCGCACGGAGGACAGGACCCCGACGATCCTCCGGGCCTTACGGACGTTCCCCGAATGGTGATAGAGTCCGGCGCCCTCCTGCCTTCGCCTGTATCCGAGCCGGTCCAGGTGTTCGTTGGCATCGAATGCGTACCACCCCTGGTGGCGCCCCTCGTCCAGGGCGATCAGCATGCTGAAGAAGTGCTTGAGGCCTTCCGGACCGAACGAGCGCACGAGCAGCCTTGTCGAGTCGTTCAGGCGGCCCTCGTCTGACGGCCCATCCGGAATCCTGACCTGCGTCCTGGCCACGGCCAGCGGCGTGTCCGTCACCGTCACGGTCGTGACGTACCCCGGCGGGCCGGGGGCCCCGTCCAGGACCGACACGACATGCGGACGCCGGCGCTGGAACTTCGGGTGGAAACTCGCGAGGATCTGGAACATCACCGCCTCGGAGGAGTAGGCAAACGTCTCCTGGATCTCCGGCCCGTTGGTGATGGTTGTACCTGTCGCACTCACGTTCTGCTAAGCCCCACCACGATTCACGTTCTTGGATCGAAGATCGCTCCGGAGGTCCGCCAGAACTCCAGTTCGGCAGTGCGCAGATCACCGAAGCGGTTTTTCAGGATATAGGCCATCAGGGGTCCGGAGTCCTGTCGGTGCTGCTCGCGCTGCTCAGCGGTCAGCGCAGCGAGGAATTCTCCTTGGAGGTCCTGGAGTCCGACTACGATGTCGGCAAACTGCCCGATCTGATCGGCCTCCCGCAGTTGGTGAATGCGCGGTCGCATCTGGCCGAGCTTCTGCCTTACCTCGGCATTGTCGAGGGTCGCGTGCGCGGGGAGGTCCAGGTTCTTGGTGCCGTCCCTGTTCACCTGGCACGCCGCGACGACGGGGCACTTGTGGTCAACCGCAACGTCCTTGAGCGCCCGGCAGACGGTCGCGATCTCGACGTCACGCCTGTCGTGGAATCCGTTGGCCGAGCCGATAAGTTGCAGGTAGTCGACGAAGACGACGGCCACACTGCCGGCCTCTCTCGCGATTTGGGCCACGACCTGCCCGAGATGGTCGGCGCGCAGCTGGGGGAGGTACAGGAGCCAGATCCGCTCCTGCGCGCCCTGAATGAACTCGACCGCTTTATGCAGCCTCTCCGAGTGCGGGTCCTCCTGGTTTGGATCGTTGCCGGTGCGTAGATACGCCCTGATTTGGTCGAGGGACAGGGGGGCCTCCCGGCTGTCAATCCCCAGGCGCACGGCCAGTATCTTGGTCAGCATTGAAGCACGTGGATTCTCCAAGCTCAGGAAGACGAGCGCCCCTGTCTCGCTCGCCAGCAGCCGCAGCAGCATGTTGACGAGCAACGAGGTTTTCCCGCTGCCGAGCCTGCCGGCGACTACTACCAACTCCGCCGGCCGGAGCACCACGCCGATATCGGTCAGGCTCCGGAAGCCTGTTGAGAGGCCCTCGGGTGCTGACCGAATCTCCTGGATCAGCGCCTCCACGTCGAGGGGTGTGATCATCTCCCCGGCCAGCCCGAGGCCCCCGGCCCGCTCGGATGGAGCGATCGACCGAACGACCTCCAGCACGTCCGCTGGCCCCATGGGCGGCTGGCACGCGCGCGAGTTCCAATCGAACAGGAACGCCAGGGCATCCAGCTGGTTGAGCCCAGCGGGCCCGAGGAGCCAGGCTGCCATTCCCGTGCAAGTGTCTTGGCGCGAGGCTTCAGCCACAGTTCCCTCGTGGGCCTCGCGGAACCACTCCGGCGCCTCCGATACGTCAACCGCCTCCTGTCCGCCTTGATTTTCAGTCTCTTGCTGGTCTCCAGTTGCTTCCAAGCCCTCTTCTTTCCCGGTTTCGTCCATCACGTATATAACTCCTTAAATGTGTCTCTCGGCCGAATTGGATAATTGTGGGTCCTTCTCTCTTGTGGCAGATGCATTGGAGAAGTTGTGAGTCTGAAGCCGCCCGCTAAGCGGCGGTCGGCGTGGAAGGACACCAGTTGAATAACTCTGCACCAGAAGCAGCGGGATCCCAAGCGGCACGTGCCGGACAGCGATCGCCACGTTACTGCGAGGGTCCAGCCGTGGGCGAGCACATGCGGATTACCTCAGTATGGCTACGGCACGGTGGTCCCTCCTCATATCTAGATTCGCCTGTTGATTGGGATTGCTCAGAGCAATCCCAGGGCGCGGGCTTCCGCCTCGATGGTTTCGGCGTCGCGCCGCCTACCGCTCGCCGTTCCGATGAGCCGTGGCAGGATGCCGCCGGACGGCGTGCTTCGGGTGGGCGCATGCTCGCGGCGCTGCTTGTATTCCGTGATGTGCCGCCACGAAAAGATCCAGCGCCGGCCGTCGCGCTCATAACCTATCTGGCCCGACAGCGCCCGCTGACGCAACGTGGACGCGGCGATGCCCAACACATTGGCGGCCTTTACCAGGTTCAGGCCGCCGATGAGCACACTCGGGTCAACGCCAAGAAGGCTGGCCATTTCTGCAAAGTCTGCTGCTGCCTCGGATGCTTCGGATTGGCCGTTCATGATCGAATATTATAGCAAAAAAGCGGGGCCGTGTCAATCGTAAGTGCTTAGCCCGCACGGACTTACAATATTGACGCGTGACATCCTTAGCGGGCAGCCCTCTGCCGTAAACCCGCTCGGGCGTACAGCTTGCAGTCGGTCGTGTTGTGCCGTTACACCCTCGCGCCTTGTACGTGACATAGGCGCTCCGCGAGGGCCGCCACGAGGGCCGAGAATGGCGTCCTTGTCCAGGCTACTTTTTCGTTACAGCCTGGTTTCGTCTGGGTTCTTAAAACAGGAGAGACACGAGCAGGGACAAAGGACGTTCACGCGGGGGCCACATGACTTGACCGAGGGCCAGAGAATTGGCCTGCGGGCCTTGTGCGGGGATACCGAAAAGCCAAAGGCGATCAAGAATCGGGGTCAGGAAGATTGACTTCGATCTGCCAGCGTTCGGCCAGGACGCGCCCCTCCAACCGGACTGCATCCCGGCCCTTGTCCGCGTGCGAGACCTGAATCAAACGGCTGACCTTTGGGTCCAGGAGCTCGCGGAGTCGGTGCAGCCGACGACGCAGCTGCGCGCTTGCTTTGGCGGGGCTATCCTCGTCCAGTTCGCCGTACTGGACCCATCCGATCTGGTCATCTGGCAGGTTCCTCGACAGATCCTCGGTCAGTTGGTGAAGGAGCACGCGGAAGATGCGATAGAGCACCGACCAGCCAGTGCCCGGGCCGCTCATCAACAGGTCCGCGATGAGCCCGTCTTCGCTTGCTTCCAGGCGAACGGTTCTGCGTTGGGAGTTAGCTATTACACGTAATACTGGCGCGCCGGCACGCATCTCCGCAGCCTCGTCCTGACTGAGCGCCTCGGAGACGGACTCATGCAGGCGGTGTCCCCATTCCTCGAGGGTCTCCTGCGCGGTACTTGGCAGAAGGTCTGACTGGTCAAGTTGCGTGAGGTCGTCCTCGACGAGGCCCTTCAGGGCGACGCCCCAGTCGTGCCCGCCGCCCTCCGTGCCATCCCCTTCGGCGAGATCCTCACACTCTATCTCGTAGGGGTCGGGAGCTTCAGGGTAAGCCATGCCTAGCACACGTCTGTCCTGTTGCCATAGGGCCTGGTCGACAATAGGCCTGTAGATCAGCAACCCGATATGCAGAGCCGCAAAGAACCACTGACCCTCAGGCCAGCCCAGTTCCTTACCCCACTCCGCGA
>DAOVRD010000313.1 GCA_030628375.1 Planctomycetota bacterium | reverse complement strand
GGTACCCTGTGGTATCCGGACCTGACGCAGCACCTTCCCGTTGTTTGCTCTCCAGGACTGTAGCCTCATGCGCGAGACGCTCACCCACAAGATCATCAAGGCGCACCTGATCGAGGGCCCGCCCGAACCGGGCCTCACCATCGCTCTGCACATTGACCAGACCCTCACGCAGGACGCGACGGGCACGGCCGCATATCTACAGTTCGAGACCATGGGCCTGGACCGCGTCCGCACCGAACTGTCGGTCAGCTACGTGGACCACAACACGCTCCAGTCCGGCTCCGAGAACGCCGACGATCATCGCTACCTCCAGTCCGTCGCCGCGCGGTACGGCATGATATTCAGCAAACCCGGCAACGGCATCTGCCACCAGGTCCATCTTGAAAGGTTCGGCGTGCCGGGCAAGACCCTTCTGGGCAGCGACAGCCATACGCCCACGTGCGGCGGCCTGGGTATGCTGGCCATCGGGGCGGGAGGGCAGGACGTGGCCTGCGCGATGGCCGGCATGCCGTTCTACATGACGGCCCCGCTGGTCGTAAAGGTGCAGCTAACCGGTGAACTCCAGCCCTGGGTCACGGCCAAGGACGTGATCCTCGAACTGCTTCGCCGACTCACTGTCAGGGGCGGCGTGGGCAAGGTGTTCGAGTACACCGGCCCCGGCGTGGAGACCTTGACGGTGCCCGAACGGGCCACCATAACCAACATGGGCACCGAGCTGGGCGCGACCAGCAGCATATTCCCCTCCGACGAAGCGACCGAACGCTGGCTCCGCGCGCAGGGAAGAGAGGACGATTTCCGCCAGCTGAAAGCCGACCAGGGCGCCGAATACGACGAAGTCATCGAACTGGACCTCTGGGATGTGGAACCCCTGATCGCGCTGCCGCACAGCCCGGACAACGTCATGCCCGTCGGCGAGATCACCGGCCCGCCGGTGGATCAGGTGTGCATCGGCAGTTGCACGAACTCCTCGTTCCAGGACCTGGCGCTGACGGCCGCGCTGCTGGAGGGGCGCCACGTGGACCCGGGCGTAAGCCTGACCATCTCGCCGGGGTCGCGGCAGGTGCTGGAGATGATGGCCGAACGCGGCGACCTGGCCACTATGGTCAAGGCGGGGGCGCGGATACTCGAGGTGGCCTGCGGGCCGTGCATCGGCATGGGACAGGCGCCGCCGACTCGCGGAGTCACGCTGCGCACCTTCAACCGCAACTTCGAAGGCCGGACGGGCACGCCCGACGCCCTCTGCTACCTGTGCAGCCCTCCCACGGCGGTCGCGTCCGCCCTCGACGGCTGCGTGGCCGACCCGCGCACCCTCGGCGTGCCGCCGCAGATCAGAATGCCCGACCGCTTCCCGAGGGATGACTCGGGGCTGATTTTTCCGCCCGAGAAGCCCTCGCGCGTGGTCATCATCAGAGGGCCGAACATCAAGCCCATCCCGCAGCGCGAGCCCCTGCACGAGACGCTGGAAGGCCAGGTGCTGCTGAAGCTGGGCGACAACGTCACCACCGACCACATCATGCCGGCCGGGAGCAAGATTCTGCCGCTGCGGTCAAACATCCCGGCGCTGAGCGAGCACGTCTTCGAGGCGGTGGATCCGAGTTTTCCCAGCAGGGCCCTGGAGGCGGGCGGCGGATTCATCGTGGCCGGGGAGAACTACGGGCAGGGATCCAGCCGCGAGCACGCCGCCCTGGCGCCGATGTACCTCGGGATCAAAGCCGTCATCGCCAAGAGCTTCGCACGCATCCATCGCGCCAACCTGGTGAACTTCGGCATCCTGCCGCTCACCTTCGAAGCCCCCGCCGACTACGACGACATACAGCAGGGGACCACCCTGAAGATGGAAGACGTCTTCGCCTCCCTGCACTCGGGTTCCTTCACCGTGCAAGACAAGACCGCCGGCTCGGCCTTCACTGTGGCCAGCGAAGTGAATCGGAGGAAGGAGAAGATGCTGCTGGCCGGAGGTCGGCTCAATCTCCTCCGGGAGCAGACATGACGGTTCAGACGGAGTAAGGGCGAAGCGACAGACGACGCGACCGCATGGCGAGCATTTGCATGGCCGAACATCTCACCAAGGCGCCGAAGATTCCGCCGGACGGCGAGCCCATTGAGTTCGCCCATGGCCGGCTGTCCGTGCCCGACTCGCCCATCATTCCCTTCATCGAGGGCGACGGCATCGGTCCCGACATCTGGCGCGCGGCCCGCTTGGTGGCCGACGCCGCCGTGGAGAAGTCGTACGGCAGCGACCGCAAGATATGCTGGACCCAGATCTACGCCAGCGAACGATCCATCGAGCTGTTCGACGAGTGGATTCCCCAGGAGACGTTCGAGGCGATCCGCCGGTTCCGTGTGGCCATCAAGGGGCCGCTCACTACGCCTGTCGGGGGCGGCTTCCGCAGCGCAAACGTCACACTGCGCCAGACGCTGGACCTTTACGCGTGCGTCCGTCCGGTGTTTTGGGTGCCGGGCGTTCCCTGCCCGGTGAAGAGCCCGGAGAAGCTGGACGTGGTGGTCTTCCGCGAGAATACCGAGGACGTCTACGCGGGCATCGAGTTCCGCGCCGGATCGCCCGAGGCGCGCAAGCTCGCCGCTTTCCTGGAAGAAGAACTCGGCCACACCGTCCGCGAAGGCTCGGGGATCGGCATCAAGCCCATCAGCCGGTTCGGCACCCGGCGCCTGATGCTGATGGCCGTCCGCTACGCGCTGGAGCAGGGCCGCCGCAGCATCACGCTGATGCACAAGGGCAACATCATGAAGTACACGGAGGGCGCCTTCAAGGACTGGGGCTACGAGCTGGCGGCCGACCAGTTCCCCGACGACACCGTTACCGAGCAGCAGCTCTACGACCAGCACGACGGCAAGGCGCCCGAGGGCAAGATCGTCATCAAGGATCGCATCGCAGACGCCATGTTCCAGCAAGTGCTCCTGCGGCCGGACGAGTACGACATGATCGTCACGCCGAACCTGAACGGCGACTACATTTCCGACGCGCTGGCCGCACAGGTCGGGGGCATCGGCATCGCACCGGGGGCCAATCTCGGGGACGGCATCGCCCTGTTCGAGGCGACCCACGGCACCGCCCCGAAGTACGCCGGGCAGGACAAGGTGAACCCCTCCAGCCTGATCCTGAGCGCGCGGATGCTGCTCGACTACATCGGCTGGAACGAACCCGCCGGCCTGATCCTGCGGGGCCTGAAGGCCATCGTGGCGCAGAAGACCGTCACCTACGACCTGGAGCGCCAGATGGAGGGCGCGACACTGCTCAAGTGCTCCCAGTTCGCCCGGGCCGTTGTGGATAACATGTAAGCAGCCCCGGCACGACGGCGGCGCGCCGGCGTGCCAATTGTGCTGGAACTCGAGCACGCGGTGGCTCCGGAGGGCGTCATGGACACCGTAAAGATCGGCAGCAGCGACGTGAGCCGGTTCATCCTGGGCAGCAATTCGTTCAGCGGTTTCTCCGGCCGGGGCCGCGAGGGGGACCTGGAGACGATGCACTACTGGACGTGCGCCCGCATCAAAGACGCCCTGCGCGAGGCCGAGTCGCTGGGCATCAACACGATCATCGCCCGGGGGAACCGCTACATGCTCCGGGTGCTGCTCGAATACTGGGACGAGGGCGGGACCATCCAGTGGTTCGGGCAGAGCTGCCCGGAACTGGGCGTGCCCGAACGGACCCTTGATCGCGTCGCCGCTGCCGGCGCTCCCGCCTGCCACATCCACGGCGGATATGCAGACCGCCTGCTGGCCGACGGACGCGCCGAGGAACTCATCCCCAGCGTGGAACACGCCCGCAAGCTGGGCCTCACAATCGGACTGGCCGGACACCGCCCGGACACGTTCCGCTGGGCCGAGGAAAACCTGGAGGTGGACTACTACATGTGTTCCTACTACGCCGGGACCAGGGAACCCAATCAGGAACACCGCCGGGCCATGACGGAACTGATTCAGTCCCTGTCCAGGCCCGCAATCCACTACAAGGTCATGGCCGCCGGCAGGAATGAACCGGCCGAGGCGTTCGAATACGTCGCGCGGAGCATGCGGCCGCAAGACGCGGTCTGCGTGGGCATTTACACCAAGGACAAGCCGGACATTCTACGGGAAGACGTGGAACTGCTGGAGCAGGGACTGGCGGCACGCACTTAGCCCCCCACGCATTGGGTAGCCGAGGGGTCTCGCCCCGGAACTGGACCCCACGGCGCGAGGCGGGCGAGACGCCCGCCCTACCCATGAGAGGGTCTGGCCTTCGCTCAGTACTCCAGGATGACGCCCACGGCCTTCGTCCGGTCCTCCACAAGCAACTGGAATGCCTGCACCGCGTCGTCGAACGGGAACCGGTGCGTGATCATCGGCTTGGTCTGGACCTTGCCCGCGGCCATCAGGTCGAGTGCAAGCCGGCGGTTCCTGGGCCGGGTCCACTTGTTGTAGGGGGTTTCACTCTGGGGGTGGGTGCCCGCGTGGGCCCCGATTACGATGAGGCCCTTGCAGTGGATCTGGGTGTAGACGTCCACCTCGGGGACGACCCCTCGGGTGGACCCCACGGCGACGATACGACCGCGAGCGCCCCCCAGCTCCAGGGCCGTCGGGAAGGCGTTCGCCGCGCCCGTGGCGTCCAGCACGATGTCGGCCATCTCGCCGCCGGTCAGCTCCTTGAGGCATTCGGCGGCATCGGTCTCGGCCGGGTTGATGGTCGCGTCCGCCCCCATCCCCTCGATCATGGCCAGGCGCTCCGCGCTCACGTCCATGGCCACGAGCAGGCACGGCCCGCACAGCCGGGCGAACTGAAGGGCAAGCAGCCCCACGATGCCCATGCCCATGACGACGATCACCTCGCCCAACTCGGGCTTGGCGAGGCGCAATCCGTTC
>DAOVRD010000050.1 GCA_030628375.1 Planctomycetota bacterium | reverse complement strand
TGGGCAGAGACGCAGAGGCCACCCGCGTCCTGCGCAAGGCTGCTCGGCTGCGCGCGAACAGCGCCCGACCCTATCTGGCCTTCGCCCGCCTGTTCCTCAAGAACGGGGCTCTCGGGCGGGCGGAGGAGGCCCTCGCGCTGGCAGCGCAGGTGTGCTGCCAGGACGATGAAGCAGCCGTTCACGCCGGCCTGGCCCAGGTGCACGAGCGCCGCGGCGAGATCGGGGAAGCATACCGTCTGTGGCGACGGGCGCTGGCTTGCGCTCCGGATGGCGCCGGGTATCTCGAAGGCGCCGCTCGGACGGGTCGTGACGTGGTCGGCGCTGAGGAGTTGGTGGAGATGTACCGTGGATTCCTGAGGCGTCGGCCGGGTTACGTGGCGGCCTGTGCGGGATTGGCGGAGCTATACCTGGAACTTGGTCGGCCGGACCAGGCCGCAGAGCTGGCTGAGAAAGCCGTCCTCTTGAGTCCGACCGACGGGCGGGTGCTGGCGGTTCTGGAGCGTGTGCGAGGTGCTTCGGCTCGTCAGGTCGAGCTGGGATCCTGAACTACGCTTCGAAATGCACGGGCGTCCGCGCTCCCGAGGCGCCTGCGGGTTCGACCCTCTCCGCCACTTCTTCCCATGCCTCGCGCAGTTCGTTCAATATGCCGATGCAGACGTCTATCTGAGCTTCGGAGCGCTCGATGTTGGCTTCGCTCAGCGTTCGGTGGATGAAGTTGTAGATGGCCCGCAGGTCATTGGCTATCTGCGGAGCGGCGTCCACGTTCAGGCAGTTGTTCAGTTCCGCTACGATGTCCTGGGTCTTGCTGATGTATATCCCCTTGAGGGCGTAGTCTCCTTCCCGGAGCTTCTCTTTCACTATTTCGAGGTATTTTACGGCTCCCTCGTAGAGCATGACGATCAGCTTGCCCCGCTGCTGCGTGGTGACGGCGTTCTCGAAGTACTGCCGGGATGCATCCATTCTCTTGACTCCTGTGTGCGAGTAGGGTTGGTCAGGACTGTGCGCTCCAGCCCATGGACCCGGCGATGGTCTGGGCCCAGTCATATCTGCCCTGCAGTTCGACGAGCAGTTGCTCGAGCCGAGAGTATTTCATCACTAGTTTCTCCCTGAGCTGCTCAAGTCTTTCTTCTTCCCGTTCGATCCGGTCGTCTATCTCGCCGACGATCTCGTCGTAGCTTTGACCGATGTTATGAAGGACGCCGTCGGTGGTGTCGAGGACTTCGTCCAGCAGGTCGGCGACGCGGCCGGCGATGCCCTGCGTCACGCGGACGACGGCCGTCTGCGTGCTGGACGAGCCGTCCCAGACGCATCTGACCCATAACGCGTGTTCGGGATTGTCGGACGTGCCCACCAGATACGGGTCGTTGGCGGTTGC
This sequence comes from Planctomycetota bacterium, assembly GCA_030628375.1. GTDB lineage: Bacteria > Planctomycetota > Brocadiia > SM23-32 > SM23-32 > DAOVRD01. Next base: position 14,611 of record DAOVRD010000050.1, on the reverse strand, counting down.
GTTGCGGAAGCTCGACTCGGTGGTCAGTTTCATCCGGCCTCCGGTCAGATTCCCGCTGCCGTCGAAGTCGGCTTCGATGTCGTACTTGCCCGCCGTGGTCAGGGTCTCGCTGGCCTGATAGAAGGTGATGTAACCGCTGTCCGAGTAGCCGCTGAAGCTGTCCGAAAGCAGCGAGATCACTGCCTCGAAGTTGTCCGCAAGCGCTTCGTCCAGCTCGTCCTCGTCAACTACCAGCGTGCCCAGAGCGGACTCGTCGTCCGTGCGACCAAGGGACTCGACGCCGATCTCGCCCAGGTGAGTGTACGTGTCCACCCCGTCCTCGAAACCGGGCGCCAGACTGATGAGGATGTCTCGAAGCTGGGATTCGATGAACTGCGCCGCGTAGTTCCCCAACAGCACGCCCGCCTCTTCTGTGTCGGCGTTGTAGTCGGTGTTGTTGTTGAGGAAGGTCTTGACGGCGTTGTAAGCGGTGACGAAACCGTTGACCTTCTCCTTGATGCCTTCCGGGTCCTCGTTCACGGTGATGGTTACGGGTGAGCCATCGGTCGTGCCCTTCAGAGTGAGGGTCACGCCATAGATGACGGTGCCCAGGGTGTTCGTTTCGCGCTCGATCCAGCTTCCTGACGGGTACCCGTCTACGCGGATCTGAGCGTTCTGAGCCGACTGGCTCTCCGTGAAGTCCGTGTCTTCGAACTCGAACTTCCGACCGCCTTCAAGTTGCGTCACGTAGCCGTCGGAAGCGTAGTTGTTCGATAGGTTCGTGGTGAACGTGATGGTGTTGGTGGCCGTGTCCACCGCGGAGACAGTCAGCTCTTCCGAATTGGACCCGTCGGCGACGATGACGCTTTTGCCGACCTGGAAGTGGGATGCGTCGTCCACCGTCACCTCGGAGCTGCCGGAGGTGGCTCCGCTGGTCAGGCCGCTGCCGGTGCCTCGGGGGGTGGCATAGGCGTTCTGGGCCACCGTGAAATCGTCTCCCAGCGTGCCCCGCAGGCTCAGTGTGTTGGACGCGATCGAGGTGATGATGTGGTGCTCGGCAGAGCTGTCATCGTCGTCAACGATGATGGCTTGGTACTGGTGGAAAGGCGACACGTCGTCCACGGTGACGGACGAGTTCCCGGGGGATGCGTCCGCCGTCAGGTTGCCCCAGTCGCCGGCCAGGGTCGTGCTCCCGGCGTCAATGGCGATGGTGTAGGTCGAGCCCGTGTCGTTGCCGCGCAGGACGAGATGGTGCGAGGTGGAGCCCCCGCTGCCGTCGTCCAGGATGTAGGCGGTCACGCCCGGGTTGTCCGCGTCGTTGTTGATAAGGGCGGCCAGGTCTTCGAGAGTCGTTCCGCTGGCCACTTCGAGGGTGATGCTCTCCCCGGCGTAGGAGTACACGAAGTCCTGGTCCGCGCCGCTATTGTTGACCAGCGTGGCCGCTTCGTCCACGCCGTTGTGGATTTCGACCTCGGCGTCAGCCATCTGGTTGACTTCGACCGAGTAGGTGCCCGGTGATGCGGTTCCGGATACGGTGGCGCCGACAACCTCCTCGCTACTGCTCTGGACGGTGTAGCAGCGCAGTTCGGAGGGTGTGTCCATGTCCTGGACGGCGCTCTGGAGGGCCGTCAGCAGCGAGCGGAGTTGATCGAACGCCGAGATCTTGTTTTCCCAGGAGGTCTTCCATTCTTGGATGGGCGTGATGACCTGGCGGGTGCGGGCCTGGATCTCCGCGTTGATGATCAGGTTCCAGTCTATGCCGGTGCCGAGCCCGGAGAAGTTGATGCTGCCCATCCGGGAAATCCTTTCTTGCCCGGGGAAACGTTTTCCTCGCGTCGGGAGGGCCTTAGAGCCGCATATCTTGCGTCTCTGGGCGCTCTGGCGCGAGTACTCGGCGTGGGGCAATCGTCTCGCTGGGAACCCCGGGTGCAAAGACTGTGCCGCCCCTAAGAAAGCGGCCTCCAGGCGCTAGGCGCCAAAGGGAGGCCGCTTTGGGGCTGGGAGGGCTTAGCCGCCCAGAAGCGTCAGTGCCATCATCGGAATCATGTTGGCCTGCGCAAGCATAGCTACGCCCGCCTGAGCCAGGACCTGATTCTTCACCAAGTTCGCCATCTCCCACGCCACGTCAACATCGGAGATTTGGGACTCGGCCGCCTGGATGTTCTCTCTCTGGATCTCCAGATTGGCAATGGTGTTGTCGAGGCGGTTGATCATGGCTCCAAAGTGAGCCCTGCCCGTGTCTTTGGCCCCTATCGCCGAGTCGATCCCCGCGGGGTTCAGCACGGACTGCGCGCTGACCTGGTTGGCGATGCTCAGGTCCGACAGGCCCAGAGCACTGGCCGTCATGTTCTGTTGGGTAATGTTGTAGTAGTCCTCGGCTGAGCTGTTGCCCGTGCCGAAGTGAATCTTGATCGTGCCGCTGGCGTTCAGGCCGCTGACCTCGTTGAAAGTGGTGGCTTGCGCGATACGCTCGATCTCCTCGCGCATCTGCGTGAACTCGGCATTCATGATGGCGCGCTGGTCATCGGTGTAAGTCCCGGTGGCGGCCTGCATGGCGAGTTCTTTCATACGTATCAGCTTTTCGTCTATGACCTGAGCGGCGCCGTCGAACGTCTGAAGCATCGAAATCGCATCGCTTGCGTTCCGAATGCCTTGGCCCAGACTGGCTACCTCAGCGCGCATCAATTCGCGCACTGCCAGGCCGGCCGCGTCGTCGTCCGCGCTGTTAATCCGCAAACCGGACGACAGCGCGTTCACCGACTCCGCCAGCTGCCTGTAGGTGGCAGACAGGTTCCTGTACGCCACCTCGGCAGCCATGTTGTGGTTAATGACCAGACCCATAACAAGTCCTCCCAAAGGACTGAACACATTCCCGCGGCCGGACGGAGTCTCGCCGTCCTCCGCGCCATCAGAGACTTCGGCTCGAGCTTCCTCTACTTATATTTTCGGCGGATTGGCCCGGGACTTTAGGCTTTTTGGGGGAAAAACTGCGGTGCGGCGAGGATTAGGCCTGCGGCTGGAGCCCGTAGCGCTTGATCTTTTGCCACAGGGTGGTGCGATTGATGTCGAGGATTTCGGCTGCTTTGGTCTTCTGCCAGTCGGTCGCGTCCAGGACCTTCTGGATGAGGCGTTTCTCCATGCTCTCCAGCGATCCCAGCCGGAGCGCCATGCCCGCTGGCGGCCCATCTTCGGTCGGGTGAGGGCATATGATCACGTTGTCGGCCCGTATCGTGCTGCCGGTGCCCAGTATTATGGCCCGTTCGATCACGTTGCGCAGTTCGCGCACGTTGCCGGGCCAGTGGTAGTCCATCAAGCGTTCCATGGCCTCCGGCGCAAGGCCGGTGAAGCGCTTGTTACAGGTCCTGGAAAGCCGGTCGAGGAAATGTGCGCTCAGCACGGGGATGTCTTCCGGCCTCTGGCGCAGGGGGGGAATGTGAATGGTGAAGACATCGAGGCGGTAGAAAAGGTCGCGGCGGAATTCCCCTTTCTCCACCATCTCCCGCAGGTTGCGGTTTGTGGAGGCGATCACCCGGCAGTCCACCTCGATGTTCTCGGTTCCGCCCACGCGTTTGAACGATTTCTCTTCCAGCACCCGGAGGAGATTGACCTGAAGCTTCAGCGGCATCTCACCTATCTCATCCAGGAATATGGCTCCCCCGTGGGCAGCGCCGAAAAGGCCCTTGCGTGTCTCTGTGGCCCCAGTGAAAGCCCCCTTTTCGTGGCCGAAAAGCTCTGCCTCCAGCAGCGACTCGCTCAAGGCGGCGCAGTTGACGTCCACGAATTGCCCTTTGGGGGCGTGGTCTGAGAACTCGAAGATGGCTCGCGCCACAAGCTCCTTTCCCGTTCCGCTCTCTCCCTGGATGAGCACCGTGGACTGGTTGGATTGGCTGACCATTCGGATCTTCCTGTAGATGTCCTTCAGGGCATCGCCGGCGCCCATCAGGGTCCAGCCCGGCCCCTCGACGCGGAGCCCTCTCTCGTCCACTTTCCGCAGATGGTAAGAGGAGGTGTTCAAGGACAGCGCTTGATCAACGGCTGCTGTGAGCTGGCGAAGGGAGAACGGCTTCTCGATGAACTGGCAGACCCCCATCTTGGTCGCGCGCACGGCTTTGCTGATGTCGGCATAGCCGCTCAGGACGATTATGGCCGTGGCGCTGCTGCGCTTTTGGGCCTCCTGGATCAGGTAGAAGCCGTCTTTGCCCGGCATTCTCAGGTCAACCAGCAGCACGTCGGGCAGGTACTCATCCAGTTTCTCCAGCCCTTCCTCTGCCGAGGCCGCCGTGTGGACCTCATAATCGCGGTCCTGCAGATACATCTCGACGCTGGTCCGGGCGGATTCTTCGTCATCCACCATTAGTACGCTGCAGGCCATGCGCCATTCCCCTCCGGAGCGACTGACACAACCGCCATGTGATTATGGACATGGACGCCGGGCCAGTTTCAAGGGCTGAGCCAATTCGGCGCAATTCGAAGGCCGGCGAAGCTCGGCTCCGGAGCCGAAAACGGCCTAATGCGAAGCGCCTGGTTTCCGAAAAGATATATAGGGATGAAGTGCGCCGTGGCTTTTGGTACACTTTTGGCTGTTTGGATCCCCAAGAGGGAGACATGCCGGAGATGATCGAGGAGATTGGGGGCCCAGCGCACGGCGACCTGGACCGTCTGGCGCGCAGCGGCAAGGCGAAAACGCGCTCGACAGAGCGCAGCGACGCCGCAGCCGACGGCGCCGACGGGCCCGAGTACCTGCTGCCTACGGAACTGCGGGAGCTGATTGAACGGGTCAAGAGCGCTGAGACCTTTCGGAAAGATAGAGTGCACCAGGTCTTAGAGAAGTTGCAGCGGGACGAACTGGTCACTTCGGAAACCGTCCGCGAGGCGGCCGAGAAGCTCCTGCGCGAAGGGCTCTGACGGTGCACAAGAGGAAGTTCCTGGGCATAGTCTTCGAGTGCTGCCACACGTACGGGCGCGTCTATAAGAACCTGAGAGGCGACGCATACGAGGGCCGCTGCCCTCGCTGCGGCAGAAGCCTCCGCGTGGGGATCCACCCGAGCGGTACGAAGCAGCGCGTCTTCTCCGCCTACCCCCGGCGCCCGGTCTAGGATGGTGCATCTATCAACACGCGTTGTATATTAGAACGTCTCCTCGCGCCCATCTGACGGCGTTTCCCCCGCGGACCGGAATTTTTTTCCGATATTTTATCGGACCTCTATTGCCTTTTTCCCCGCCTCTACAGCAAGCCGCCCAGCCACTGCTTTGCGCCTCCTGCCGTTGTTAAGTCGTTGGCAGACTATTTGCTACGTCGTTTACGTCAATCCGGGTGCGTGGTGTTCCTGCGCCAGACGGACAGCGCCGGTTCCGCTGAAACATTGAAACTCGGTTCGGAGGCCCACTACGTTGGCGCACGGTGTTGTGGACATTGGGTTTATTCATGAGGGCACGTTCTGCAAATGCAACGCGTGAAGGAAGCGGCACAACGGCTGTCCGCCGACATGGCTGAGCAACGTCGGCGCCTTGCCGAAAGAGAAGGGGAGATTGACGCCGCGTCGAGTGTCCTGGCCGGGCTGGAGCGAGAGCTGCGGAAGGGACCTTACCCGGCGGACGGCCCCGTTATGCGTCTGGTGGGCCAGTTGAAGCGGCACATCTGGGAGATGCGCGACGGCGCCTTCGGCGAATGGGCACGTCGCTTGCGCAAATGGGAGGAAACGCTGGACCGGTTGGGCAACCAGGCGGACAGGATGGCCAATCTGGCCACACTGGGCGAGTTGTCCGGCTCCATTGCGCACGAGATCAGGAATCCCCTCTGCGGCATGTTGCTGTCGGCCGAGGTCCTGGAGACGAAGATGGACCCCGACGACTCGCGCATGACGGTGCTACAGAACCTGCGGCGCGAGGCGGAGAGGATGGAGAAGGTCGTCAACAACCTGCTCCATTTCGCTCGTCACTACAGGCCCCGCCTGGTGCCGTGCGACCTGGAGGAGGCCATTCTTGGCACCGTGGACTCTATCCGGGCACACCTCCAGAAGAAACGGATTGTGGTGGACGTCGCCTGCGCCTCGCCCTGCCGTGAGGCGGACATGGACCTGGAGCTCATGCAGCAGGTGTTCCGCAACATCCTGCTCAATTCCGTGGATGCCTGCCCGGAAGGGAGCCGCCTGAGCGTCGAGGTGCGCGTGCTGGACGAACTCGGCCAGGTAGCCGTCATCTTCCACGACGAGGGGCCGGGAATCCAGAAAGACGTCCTGGGACGCGTCTTCGATCCCTTCTTCAGTTCCAAGCACAACGGTGTCGGGCTCGGGCTGTCCGTCAGCCAGAAGATCGTGGAAGCGCATCAGGGCCGCCTGGAGGTCGCCAGCGGGCCCGGCGAGGGCGCCACCTTCACCGTCATCTTCCCGGCGCGGGCCGAGAGTCGCAGCGAAAGGGTCGCAGCATGAGCCGCAGCATGCTCGTAGTTGACGACGAGGAGACGATACGCTGGGCGCTCCGGGAGTTGTTCATGCAGGACGGGTGGCGAGTCCACTGCGCGGCCGACGGCGACGAAGCGGGCCGGCTGGTCGAACAGAACGCCTACGATTTCATGATTACTGACCTGAAGATGCCGGGCCTCTCTGGAGTCGAACTCATCCGAAAAGCTCGCGACCGGAACGCCGGGCTGGGAGTGATGGTTCTGACCGGATATGCCTCCCTGGAGACCGCCGTTGACGCCCTTCGCCTGCATGCGTGGGACTACGTGACCAAGCCCTGCAAGGTGAGCTATCTGAAGGAGCGCGTTGGCGCCTTTGTCGAAGATGTCGAGAGGGTGGGCGCCCGATCACGGGGCGAACCGCTCCGGGACCGCGACCTCCGGGACTTCATGGGCGGGGCGGGAACCCATCTCCTCTCGTTCGATGCCGTTCTCCCGGACGGCCGGAGCCAGGACGCTCTGGCTGAGTTGCGGCGCATGTTCACCCACCTGGGACTGGCGGCAGAGCGGGCGGCGGATCTGGTGCAGCTTTGCGTGGAAGCAATAGCCCTGGTGGCCGACGAGACCGGCGGCGCAAGCGCCCGCGCCAGCCTGCTCAACGGCTACGTTCTGGTGGGCATCTCCGGCCCCCGCGAAGTTCAGCTTGATCGCCTCACACGCATCAGCGCCCGACTTGGAGTGGACGCCCGGCTTGTCCTCGCCGACGGCACGCGCGGCATTGTGGTCAGTGAAAGGATATGAGATGAAGTTCGAGAAGTCCCTGCGCGGCGGCCTCTTGCTGGTCCGAATCGCGGAGAAGGCCCTGGTGCGGAGCCCGGATTGGGAGGGCCTGGAGGCGTTGGAGCAGCCGGACATCGCGCTGGTGGCCCTGGATCTGCGCGAAGCGGAGTTCGTGAGCAGCCTCTTCTGGCAAGGCTGCGTGGAGTTGAGCCGGCGCCTGGCCGCTGCTGGCAAGCAGCTAGTGTTGCTTCACGTCAGCGACTACCAGGAACGACTGCTGGAGCTTTGCGAGGACACCGTGCGACTGCGGGTGTTCGAGAGCGAGGAAGAGCTGGCCGACTTTGCTCGTTCCTTGACTTCGAGTCAGGCGGCGGAGGAAGGCGTGACGGGCACCGAGAAGAACATGCTCTGGAGTTAAGACATGCCCGAAGACGAGGAGAAAACCACGCCGGAGGACGAAACCCCTGAGACGCCGGAGGGGGCTCAGGTCCAGGGGGCGGAAACCGACCTGCCAGCGGGTGAGCAGAAGCCTGCGGAAGGGCCGGCCGCCGACGAGGGCGTCGCTGAGGACGCTCCCCAGGAGCCGACAGACGAGGAGGACGGAGCCGAGGAGCCTGCTGACGAGGAAGTCCCGCCCCAGGGGGCCGCTGATGAGCAGGGCGAGGCCGAAGCGCCGGGCGAGGGCGAGGACCCATCGGAAAGCGAGGCGGGCGAGGAACAGGTGCCTGAAGAGCCGATAGTAGAGGGGCAGCCTCCGGAAGAGCCGCCGGGCGAGGAGCAGGCCGAGCCTGCCGCTGGCGAGCCGGAGGCGGAAGTTGCGCCTGAGGAAGCGGAGGCCGCGGGGGAGCCCGCGGAAGGGGAGGCCGCGGGGGAGCCCGAGGAAGCGGAGGCCGCCGAGGAGCCCGAGGGAGCGCCTCTCGATGAGGGAAGCGTCCTGCCCGCCGAACTCAACGTCGGCCGGCTGCCCCTGATAGGAGACGTGCCGTTCTGGATGCTGGGGGCCGCCGTCGGCGCGGCTTTCTTGATCTTTGCGGGCACACTGGCGGTCGGCTTGAGGGCCTGGCAGGCGCCCCCTCGCCCTGCTGGTCCTGTTGCTGAGCCGGCGCCTCGCACTGCGGGGCCTGCCCCCTCCGTGCCGTCCTTCTCCGCCCAGGAGTTGGCCGCGCAGAGCTACGAAGAGCTGTTGGACCACGGGGCGCACAGGATGGTCGTTGGGGACTACGCGGCCGCCGTTCAACTCTACAGGGAGGCCGCCGCCCGCAAGGAGGAGGGCATGGCCAGCGTGGTTCTGGCGCGCCACAGGCTGAGTCAGGCCCTGGCGCGCATTGGACAGCGCGCAGAGGCCCTCCAGATCTGTGAGTCGCTTCGGTCGCTGAGCCGGCCCGGCGACGAGTTGTGGAAACAGGTCCTCATCACCGGCATCGCCATCCTGGGCGAGGAGGAGCGCTGGGAGGAGTTCTTCCGCGACCTGTACCTGCTCAGAGCGAACTCCGCACGCTACGCGGATGAGGCAAGCCTGAATCGCTGGGTGGCCTATCAAAGGGCGATGGCGAAGGTGCGCCTCTACCTGGCGGCGGCGGAGGAAGCCCGGACGCTCTACGACATCGAAGTGCCATCCTTCGGGGCTGCGCCCTGCCGCCTTCGTGAACTCACCGAGGCGGACATTGTCGTCCTCAGTGGCAAGTACGGGGACGGGAGCGTCAAGGTCGAGTATCGAACGGGAGAGCTGGACCTTCGGTCCGAGGGGGCTCCGCTGGGCCGGGTCCTGGAGCTGGTGGAGCAGGCGAGCGGCCTGTCCATCGAATACGACGGTCCGGATCAGTACCCCGTCAGCGCGTGCCTGAAGGCCATCGGGCCAGAGCAAGTGCTGGAGGCAGCACTGGGATCCGTGGGGTTGCAGGTGCGCATGGAGGCTGGAAAGGCCGTGGTGGAGACACTGGCCCCGCGGCCGGAGTCAGCGGCTGCAGCGCTGAGCGCGGCCTTGTGGGGCGCCCAGGAGTTCTTGATTCTGTACCCCGAGTCGCCCAACGTCCCCGAGGCCTACTATGCTTTGAGCCACCTTTACATGACGCAGGGACCCGCGGAGATGGCCCTGGACCAACTGGACGTGCTCTGCAGCCAGTTCCCCCGTTCTTCCTGGGCTGCTTACGGGCATTACATCGCGGGACGGGCCCGGTATGATGCGGGGGATTGGACACGCGCAGAGCGGAACCTGCTCCTTCTGGCCGACGGTTCGCCCACCCATCCCCTGGCCCCATCGGCATTCCTGTGGGCCGCGCAGAGCGAGATGGAGCTGGGCGAGTACACGGATGCAGTTTCGTGCTTCCGCCGCGCTCTGGCCCATGAGATCAACGAGCCGCTCGCCCCCCGCATCTTTTACAACATCGCCTTCTGCACGGAGAAGGCGGGGGATTCGCCTCTGGAAGTCGAGGAGAGATACCTGGAACTGCGCACGCGCCACCCGGACACGGACTACGCTCGACGTGCGGACTACCGGCTGGCCCGGATGGCGCTTGAGAGCGGTCGCTACCAGAAAGCGGCGGCGCGCTACGAGTTCTTCCTGAGCAACTGGCCCCTGGAGGTCGAGGAGAGCAGCCGTGCCTGTCGTGAGCTGGTCGGCGCCTATGTGCACTGCGGCGACTACGCGCGGGCCGTCATGCTGGGCGAAGTCATGGTAGCCAGCTTCGGGCATGAGGATCATTACTGGCAGGCGCTGCCGGACTTGCTGGAAGCGTACCGGCAGTGCGGCCTGTTGGCGATGGCCGTCCGGGTGCTTGACCGCTGCCTGGAGGCCATGGACGAGCCCGGCCGCCGGCAGTACCTCGCGGTGGAAAAGGCCGGCTTCCTGACCGACATGGGGGAGCACGACCAGGCAGAGGATGCCCTGGCGGCCGTGCAGGATCAGATCGAGGATCCCGACCTTCGCGAGCGGGCGCGCCTGTGTGAGGCCCGTCTCCTGCTGTCCCGCGATCCCGCGCTGGGGCTGGAGTTGTGCCGTCAGATCGCCCTGGAAAGTGTCCTGGCCGGGAATCCAGCCCAGGCGCTTTGCTTGATGGGGGAGTACTACGAGCAGGCAAAACAGTTCGAAAGTGCTGCCCTCGTCTACTCGGGCAAATGCCCTGTCCAGGAAGAAGGGACGCAGCTATGAAAGTGATCGGCACGGCGGTTCCATTGCTGGCCCTGCTGGCCGCTGTCGCGTTGGCGGCTTCTGACACGGGCGGCGAGCAGCAAACCGAGCCCTCGTACGAACGGCTCTTGCGGGAGTTCTACGCTCCGCCGGCGGACGAGGAGCACGGCCGGCTGTATGAACCCGCCGTGAAGCTGCTCAGTGCCGCCCGGGCCCTGCCGAAGGCCATTGACCTGGGAGAAATGGCCCCCGCCGAAGAAGTGGTCGAAATCGCTGCGGAGGAGCCTGCCCAGGAGCCCGTTGAGATCGTGCAGCTACCCGACGAGCGATGGGTTTCGGTTGTAGACCAGCCGGTCGTGGATGATGAGACGCTGGCGTACGTTTACTTCCTGGCCGAGCGTTATGAGGAGGCGGCGACATTGTACAGCCGCCTCTGCGAGCAGAAGCCCAGCGACTCGCACCTGATGGTGATGTGGTTGCTGAGCCAGAGGAATGCCGGCCGCGCACCGGATGCCAGGGGGCTGCTCGAGCAACTAAGCGCGCACCCCGAGGCCAGCTCGTGGGCGGAATGGGTCTTCGAAATGGCCGATATGGGACAAACAGAGAGGCAGGCTACGCAGTGAACGCACTTGCCGCACAGCTCACCCATGCCTATCGCCGAGAGGAGGCGCTCTACGGACAGGTCATGGATCTGGTGGATGAACAGCGCAGGATCATGGAAACCGAACCGGATCCCAGCGAAGTGCTCCTCCTCTGTCAGCAGGTCGAGGCCTTGATGGTGCAGATCGAGGAGATCGAAGCGGCTTTGCAGCCCGCCAGGCAGCAGTGGCAACGGAACAGGGAGGATGCCGACGGGCAGTTGGACGCGGTTCTGGCTTCCGTTGAGTCGGTCATCGCGAAGATAGCGGAACTCCAGCGATGCGTGCAGCAGAAGCTGCTGGCTTACATGGAGGGCCAGAAGGAAAGGACCGAGGGGGCGCGTGCGGCCATCAACGCCCGCAAGGCCCGCAGGCTCTATCGCGCCGGTTGAGGGGATCGGTTTGGTGAAGTTGGCCGAAGAACAGATTCACGCGCCACCCCAGGGGCTGCACGCGCTGGAAGAGGCCTTTGCCCACTTCAGCCGACAGACCGCCCAACTCCGGGAAGCTTATCGTAAGCTTGAACAGCGGGCCGAGCAGGTGAACCTGGAGCTGGAGGCCGCCAACTGCGAACTGGCGCGCAAGGTGCAGGAACTGGACGAGGCCTATAACTTCCAGCACAGCATCCTGGAAAGCATCCCGATCGCCGTTGTGGTCACGGACCTGGACGGCAACGTGCGCGCCCTCAACGCGGCGGCTGAGGACATGTGGGCCGTTCGCCGGCAGGAAGCGCTGGGGCGACACTTCCAGACTGTCATGGAGTCCCGTCACACGCTGCTGGCCGGTGTTCTGGCAGGGAGCCGCCGGCTGGAATGCCAGCGCCGCCAGTTGGGCGGGCCGGAGGCCAAGATCATCTCCAGCACGGCTTGCCTGGTGGCGAACTCCGCGGGACAGTCCATCGGCGCCGTGCAACTCGACCGGGACATCACCGCTCTGTCTGCCTTGCAGCAGGAACTCTACGAGCAGGGAAAGCTGGCGGACCTGGGCAAGATGGCCGCCGGACTGGCCCATGAGATCCGCAAACCCCTCAACGGCATCAAGGGGTTCGCCAGCATCCTCCAGCGCAAGTCGGACGACGATGCAAAGCGTCAGCACTACATTGCCAACATCATGGGCGCGGCGGACCGGCTCAACGGCCTGCTGGGCCGCCTGCTGGACTTCGCGAGGCCCGAAGGGCTGCACCTGACCACCTGTGACCTGCGCGCCGTCGCCGAGCAGATAGCGGAGTTCGTCCGTGTTGAAACCCGGTCCGACTCGGCGCGGATCCACGTTGAGATCCCGGAAAAGGCCAGGTGGGTGAGCGCCGATCCGGACAAGATCAAGCAGGTCCTGCTCAACCTTATCCAGAATGGAGTCGAGGCGCTCCAGGGGCCGGGAACGGTCCGGGTAGCGGCCTCCGTCAGGCAACAGGGCGGCCAGAAGCGGGTCCGCGTGCAGGTGCGGGACACGGGGAAAGGCATCTCCTCGGAGCAGGCAGGGATGATCCTGGAGCCTTTCTACACGAGCAAGGAGAACGGCACCGGCCTGGGACTGCCCATAGTGCACCGCATACTTCAGTTGCACTGCACGCAATTGGACATTGACAGTAAGCCGGGCCGTGGGACAACGATGTCGTTCCTGCTGCCACTGGCGGCAGGTGCGGAGGAGGCATGATACAGAAAGCCATCGTCGCCGATGACGCTCCCGCCGACCGGGAGCTGATGGAGGAGCTGCTCCGGGCAGTGGACGAGGACCTGGACGTGGCCGTTGCCCGTGACGGTGTCGAGGCCTGCAAGCTTCTCGAACAGGACAGCTTCGACGTGATCTTCACGGACCTGAAGATGCCCGGCAAGGACGGCTTGCAGGTGCTGCAGAAGGCACGGTCGCTGGACCCTCCCAGCGAGGTCGTCGTCGTGACCGGCCACGGGGACGTGCCCACGGCCGTGGAGGCCATGAAGCGGGGCGGCTTCGACTATCTGCTGAAGCCTATCTCCGTGGACGAGGTGGAGGTGCTGCTGCGCAGGCTGAACGAGCACAGACGCCTGGTGGAAGAAAACCGGTACCTCCATGCCGAACTCACGGGCGGCAACGGCGTCCAGGACATCGTCGGGAACAGTGCCGCCGTCAAACAGACCTGTGCGGAGGCGATGCACGTTGCGCGCACGGACGCCACGGTGCTTCTGCAGGGGGAGAGCGGCACCGGAAAGGAACTGATCTCCCGCCTCATACACAACAGCAGCCCCCGGCGGAAGGCCGCCTTCATACGCGTCAACTGCGCTGCCCTGTCGGATTCCATACTCGAAAGCGAGTTGTTCGGGCACGAGAAGGGGGCGTTCACGGGCGCCCACGCCGCCAGACTCGGACGCTTCGAACTGGCCGACGGAGGGACGCTCCTGCTGGATGAGATCACCGAGACCTCTGACAAGCTGCAGGCCCAACTGCTGCGCGTCATCGAGCAGAAGGAATTCGAACGCGTTGGCGGCACGCGCACCATACGCGTGGACGTTCGCTTCATTGTCACCACGAACCGAGATTTGGCCGCCGAGGTGGCGGAGGGCCGCTTCCGCGAGGACCTCTACTACCGGATCAACGTGGTGCCCCTGGTGTTGGCCCCCGTCCGGGAGCGGGACGGCGATGTAGAGCTTCTGACCGGGCACTTCGTCCGCAAGTTCTCCAGGCGTCTGGGCAAGCAGTGCCTCAAGGTTGATGAGGGGGTACTGGAGGCGTTCCGGAAGTATCCGTGGCCCGGCAATGTCCGTGAGCTGGAGAACCTGATGCAGCGGATCGTGATTATGGACACGGACGGGGTTCTGGGCGTTGACGATCTGCCTGACTACGTTCTGGCGCCCCGGCGTGCTGCTGTGGGCGAGCCCCCGTGGGGTTCCACACTGGCGGACGTCGAGAGGGAGGTGATCCTCCAGACGCTCCGGAAAGTGGCCGGCAACCGCACGCGGGCGGCCGAGAGGTTGGATATTTCAACACGCACCATCCGCAACAAGTTGAAAAAGTACATGACGGAAGGCCATATCGAGGAAGACTTTTCCTGAGTGCGGAATCATTTTCCTCGTTTCCCCCCCTGTTGTACCCTTCAGCGCCGCTTTCCCCGGCAGAGCGTTCCGAAACGCCCCCTGACGGGTTCTGACGGGGGGACTTTGGCACCCGGTTTGCGTCCTTCAGAGCGGAATCATTGCGCCGCCGCTCGAAAGGAACGGCTCGGATGGGGATTCTGAACTGCGACGCTCTGCTGGGCCTGCTTGACGCAGGCCACAAGACCCACAGCGTCATCGCCAATAATCTGGCGAACCTCAACACCCCCGGCTACCGGACCGCGCGCGTTCGCTTCGCCCAGCGGCTGGAAGAAATCCTCGACGAGAACGGCAACCCGCTGTCGGGCCGGCACATCACGACGGAGGTATACCGGCCCATGTTCCGCGACGTGGGCGCGGACGGCAACGACGTCATGCTCGAGCGCGAGATCGTCGCGTTGAACAAGAACGCCGTCAGAATGAGGCTCTATCTGACAGTACTTCATTCGCGCATCAGGAAGCTGAGGGGCGCCATTGAAGGGAGATAGCGGCAGATGACGGGTGAGAACCTTTTCCGTGCGCTTGACATCTCGGCTTCGGGGCTCCATGCCGAGTGGGTGCGCTTGCAGGTGGTGGCCAATAACGTGGCAAACGCCGAGACCACGCAAACCCCTGAGGGCGGACC
>DAOVRD010000152.1 GCA_030628375.1 Planctomycetota bacterium | reverse complement strand
CTACCCGATAGGGGGCAGCCAGGGCGTCAGGAACGGCGCCAGTTTATCCTGTATATCCTGTCCATCCTGTCAAAGTCCTTGTATTGCTGCCCACGGCCACCAGGTCATCCATCTGATCCGCTACGGGACAATTGAATGACCTTGGCGGTGCGTCAGGCCCGGTTGAATTGCGCGTGGGCAGCGTGGTAGAGTGGGCCACGGCGCGGGGGAGTCCTTCCGGGCGCGCGCGTTCAGGCCGTAGTCCGTCGGGTAACTTCCTCCGCGTGAGTATCTGCAACCTGGAGAAGGCCCCATGGGCGGGGCCGGTGGGGGCTTGAAGAATGCAGAGGGGCAGCGCAAAGATCTTCGTGCCGGGTCGCGTCTGTCTGTTCGGGGAACATACTGACTGGGCCGGCGGATACCGGCGCACAAACGGGGCGCTGGAAAAGGGCTACACGCTCCTTACGGGAACGAACCAGGGCGTCTACGCCAACGTTCGGCCCCATCCGACCAGGCTCATCCTTCGCGCGACATTGGAGGACGGAACGTGCGAGGGCCCCCGTGAGTTGCCGATGAAGCCCGAAGTGCTGCTGGAGGAGGCGCAGAAGGGCGGCTTCTTCAGCTATGCGGCCGGTGTCGCGTACCAGATTCTCACGCACTACCGAGTGCGCGGGCTCGAGATAGACAACTATCGGACCGATCTGCCCGTCAAGAAAGGTCTTTCGTCGAGCGCGGCGATCTGCGTGCTGGTGGCCCGGGCGTTCAACCGCACCTATGACCTGAAGATGACCACGCGAGGCGAGATGGAGTACGCCTACCAGGGGGAGATCACGACCCCGTCACGCTGTGGCCGGATGGATCAGGGGTGTGCTTACGGCAACCGCCCAATCCTGATGACGTTTGACGGGGACAGGATCGACATCGAGGAAATAAGGGTCCAGAAGGAGCTGTTCTTCGTGATGGTGGACCTGGCGGCCGAGAAGGACACCAAGGAGATACTGAAGAAGCTGAACCAGTGCTATCCGTTCGCCGAGAACGGAATGCAGAGGGGCGTGCAGGAGTACCTCGGTCCCGTAAGCGCCAGGATTACGCGCGAAGCAGCGGATGCGCTGCGAAGAGGGGATGCCGAGCAGATCGGTGCGCTGATGCGAGAGGCCCAGGCGGGATTCGATAAGTATCTGCAGCCGGCGTGTCCCTCCCAACTGACGGCACCCGTGCTCCACAAGGTGCTGGGTTGGCGGCCGATCCAGCAGCACATCTGGGGAGGCAAAGGGGTCGGATCGGGGGGCGACGGTTCCGCTCAGTTGATCGTCAAGGACGAGGAAAGCCAGCAGGCCGTCGTTGATATCATCGAACGAGACCTGGGGATGACGTGCCTGAAGCTGACGCTGAGCCCGGCCCGCGGCGTTCGCAAGGCGGTTATCCCGGCCGCCGGGTTCGGAACGCGGCTGTTCCCGGCCACCAAGGCTCTGAAGAAGGAACTCTTCCCCATCATAGATCGGGAGGGGCGCGCCAAGCCGGTGATCCTGGCTATCGTGGAGGAAGCGCTCAGCGCGGGTGTGGAGGAGGTGGCCATCGTCGTGCAGAGCCGCGACCGGGAGCTGTTCGAAGAGATCTTCTTCACGCCGCCCCCGGTCGAGCACCTGAACAGACTGTCGAAGGAGAGCAACGACTACTGCCAGTACATGTTGGACGTAGGGCGCCGGATCACGCTTCTGACGCAGGATGTCCAGGAAGGTTTCGGCCACGCCGTGTTCTGCGCGCGCGAGTGGGTAGGCGAGGAGCCGTTCCTGCTGTTGCTCGGCGATCATCTGTACACTTCCGACGCGGAGGTCTCTTGCGCGCGTCAGCTCGTGGATGTCTACACTCGGGTCGGGAAGAGCGTTATCGGACTCAGGGCGACGCCGGAGCAGGAGATCCAGCACTTCGGTTGCGCCACCGGAGTCTGGGAAGAGCCGAACTCGGTCCTCACCGTGACGGAGATCTACGAGAAGCCGGACCCGCAGTACGCCCGCGAGCGCCTCCGTGTCGAGGGGGTCGAGGACGGCTTCTTCCTCTCCGTGTTCGGCCAGTATGTTCTGACCCCAGGGATCTTCGAACACCTGGAGGAGCACATCAGCAACAACGTGCGGGAGCACGGGGAGTTCCAACTGACTTCCTGTCTGGACGGGCTGCGCCGCGAGGAAGGAATGGCGGGCTACATGGTGCGGGGCGACCGTTTCGACATCGGCATGCCTGAAGGCTACCGGCGGGCGTTGATCGATTTTCCGTACGCCTAGGCGGCCCGGCCGCGGGGCGGGACGCCCCGCCTACCCTTTTCTGGGTAGCCCCGGCGTCTCGCCGGGAGTTCGGCTCGTAATGTAGCGCAGCCGCCCTCGGCTGCGGCGGATGGGAATGGCCGGAACTCAGGCGGGGGCGCCTGAGCTACAAGGGTGGGAATGCCCGGAGCAGGGAGAGCCGGCCGACGTGGGGAGGGCCTGGCGTAAAGCCGGGTCCTTCGTTTCTTGGGGGATGACGCTCGTTACCAGAATCAGGCGGCACGACGTTGCGGCCCCGGCCGAGGGACGCTAGACTGCGCCCCTAACGCTTGCTCGCGCAGGAGCACGTCAGGCGCGGCACGCAGTGTTGCTCTTTGCTCTTGGCCGAGATCGCCAATACAAAGGGGCTTAGATGACCGAGCCCGCCCCGGTGCCGACCGAGTCCTCCGAGGAGCTGAGGACGAAATCCTTCCGGCGCAACTACCGCCTCGGCATCCTCAACGGGATGTTCGTCGGGGTCGGCAACCGCATTATCAGCCCTCAGATCGTGCTGGCCGAGTTCCTCTACGGGCTGACGCAATCAACGTTCCTGGTCGGTCTGCTGCCGTCATTAGGCATGGCCAGCCGCCTGGTGCCGCAGCTTTACATAGGGAGCCTCATCGAGGAAAGGGCGCGCCGGAAGATCTTCTACGTCGCCGCGACCGTTGTCCGGGTCGTGCTGCTGTTCGCCCTGGCGGCGACGATGCTGCTCACCAAGACTCGGCTCGGCACGTTGGCCGTCGTCTTGTTCTTCGTTGTCTACTGTGCGTTCCGCGCGGCGCAAGGCGGCGCCTCGATCCCCTTCATGGACATCCTGGCGGGCACCGTCGGACCGAGTCGGGTCGGTGGCCTGTTCGCTCGGCGGCACTTCCTGGGCACCGGCCTTTCGCTGCTGTGTGCGTTTCTCCTCGTGCAACCCATAGTGGACCGCGTGCCGGCGCCGACCAGTTATGCAGTGCTGACTATCATTGCAATGGTTCTGATGGTGATGGGGTGGGGGATCTTCTGTCTGGTAGAAGAGGAGCCGCTTGCCAGGCCGCCCAGGCGCCGGACCGTGCGTCAGTCTCTGGCCGCAGGCGCGCGAATGCTCAGGGAAGACAGCAACTACCGCGGCCTGTTCTGGCTCCGCGTGCTCGCCCGGCTCAATGGGCTCACCCTGGTCTTCTGCGTCCCTTACGCCGTGGAGAAGCTGGGCGCGGTCGCACTGAGCGGGATACTCCTGGGCTTCATGCAGGCCAGCCGTTTGATCTCGAGCCTGGTCTTGGGGTCGGTCAGCGACCGGAAAGGCAACCGGTCCTGTCTGCTTGTGGCTGCCGTGTTCTTCATTGTGAGCCCCCTCGTCGGCCTCGCTGCTGCACGGATGCCTGAAGCGTTCCGGCGGGCTGTTCCGGCCACGAAGGTCGTCCTCGACCTGCCTCTGGCCACCTTTTTTCTGGCCATAGGCCTCTTTGGTTTCGCGCAGCAGGCCAACATGATAGGCCTTACGGGCTTCACCCTGGAAACCGCGCCCCGCGAAAGACGCCCGAGTTACCTGGCGTTCCTCAACACCGTGACCTTTCCCACGACGTTCATCCCCGCTCTGTTCGGTGCGCTTGCTGCCTGGGGCCTGATAGAGCTCTCTTCCATGTTCGTCATCGCCGCGGGCAGTGGCATCCTGACGCTCCTGGTCACCTTGAGACTTACCGAAGTAAGGGGGAACGATCCATCGTGACCGCAGGTCACGGGGTATTCAAGCTACAGCGCAAGGAGACGCAAATGGGGAGGATCTATTCGGACATCACAGAGACGGTCGGCAACACGCCGCTGGTCCGCCTGAATAGGGTTGCCGACGGGGCCCACGCGGATGTCCTCGCGAAAGTGGAGTCGTTCAACCCCCTGGCCAGCATCAAGGACAGGATCGGTCTGAGCATGATCCGGGACGCCGAAGCGAAGGGGTTGATCGGGCCGGGCACGGTCGTCATCGAACCCACGAGCGGAAACACCGGCGTGGGGCTGGCGTTTGTGTGTGCGGCCAGAGGATACAAGCTGATCCTGGCGATGCCGGACACGATGAGCGTGGAGCGCAGGCAGCTTCTGAGGGTCCTCGGTGCGGAGGTGGTTCTGACGCCCGGTTCTGAAGGCATGGTGGGCGCTGTCAGGAAGGCCGAGGAACTCCTCGCCGGGACGCCCAACGCCTTTATGCCCCAGCAGTTCAAGAACCCCGCCAACCCCGGTGTCCACCGCGAAACCACTGCTGAGGAAATATGGCGGGACACGGACGGTCAGGTGGACGTGGTGGTCGCGGGTGTCGGCACCGGCGGGACGATAACGGGCGTTGCTGAGGCGATCAAGGCCCGCAAACCCGAGTTCAAGGCGATTGCGGTGGAACCGGCCGAGTCGCCCGTGCTCTCCGGAGGCGAGCCGGGACCTCACAAGATACAGGGCATCGGCCCCGGTTTTGTCCCCGATGTCCTCAGACGCGATCTTGTGGACGAGGTCATCCGGGTCACCAGCGAGGACGCAGGCTCCATGGCGCGGCGTCTTGCCCGTGAAGAAGGCATACTGGCAGGCATCTCCGCCGGCGCAGCGGTCTTTGCGGCCGTCGAGGTCGCCCGCCGGCCGGAGACGAGCGGCAAGCTGATCGTTGCCATCCTGCCGGACACGGGCGAGCGATATCTCTCGACGTGGCTGTTTCAGGAGTGACCGGCCGCCCGGCGCGCTGCCACGTGAGTGCCCTCCACGCGGCGTCACTGCCCTGGCGCGGGCCCGTCATACTCCCCTTAGCAGGAGGTCGCACATCTTTGAGCCAGAAGGCGCTGCTATGAGCAGCTCGTCCTCTTGGAGCCCGATGCCCCGTCTCGATCCCGCGCATCCCACCGAAACTACCGGTGCCCCTGCCGTCAGGACATATGCCGTGCATTCACCGCACGCTGCCCCAATGCCCGATAGCGGCGAGTTGACTCTGTCACCGGTCTTGGCCGAATACCTCCGCACTATTGCCTGGGCCTCCGCCGGGCTACATATCCTTACCACGATGTCGGCTTTGAGGCCGTCTGTGGGCCCGCCGCAGTAAACGACGTGTCGGAAAGACCCCTCCATGCGCGGAGCCGACCGGAGGAACTTGAGGCCCGTGGCCTGGTCTGCGGCGTCCGACCAGTCTACCAGCGTTCTGGCCAGGGCATTGAGGTCCGGTTTGTCAATTCCCAGATGGAATCTGGCCAGGGGGCATGTTATGTTCTCGGCGGCCACGCAGAAAGGCCCTTTCGTCCGGGCAAGACCCATGAAAGTGCAGTACTTGTCATCTTTCGACAACTGTGCCACCTCCGGCGGTGGGAGGTGGTGAAAGCCTATAGCCACGATATTGCTCCCCTTGCGACCCACTGGCGTCCTCCCCAGCCTGGTGTAGTCGAAAAGACCGTCGTCTTGCGCGCATCCCACCGCGTAGCTTATCAGCCGCCGAGGCCGGAGTCCACGTCTTCTGCTCGCGAAAACGGCCGTCAGGCAGTAGTATTCACCGCAGCAGAAAATCTGTTGTGGGATGGAAGAAAACGGCGCTGTGAGGGAACTATACCGTGGGAGGCCCGAGACCACGTTCAGAGAGCGAGAGGGAGTCCTTGTGCGGTGCCGATCGAGAAGTCGTCCGAAGGGCGCAGGAGGGCGATGATGGCGCGTTTCATGCACTGGTGGATCGGTACGCCAGGCGGCTGTTCGGGTTTGCGTTCTCCCTGGTGGGCAATGCCGCAGATGCGGAGGACGTCGTCCAGGAGACCTTTCTGGGCGCGTTTCGGGGCCTGGCATCCTTCGAGCAGCGGTCGTCGGTGGAAACGTGGTTGTTCCGAATCGCCGTCAGGCAGGCGGCGAAATCCCGTCGGTCCCGAGGAAGGCGCCGGACGGTCTCCCTGGACCACCTGCCGGAAAGTCGAGAGAGAGCCGGTTGGTCGCCGGAAAAGGTGGACACCCGGCTGGACGTTAGGGCAGTGCTTGGAACTCTGTCCTCCGAACACCGGGAGGTCGTAGTGCTTCGGGAGTTCGAAGGCATGTCATACGCAGAAATGGCGGAGGTGCTGGACGTCCCCCGGGGCACGGTGGAGTCGAGGCTTTTCAGGGCACGGGAGAAGCTGAAAGAGCGCCTGAGCGGTTACCTGCCCTGACGACCGGCGTGAACTGCGCATGGCGAACGGGCATCAAGGAGCGACTTATGCCGGGATGCGAACACATGGGTGAAGTTGGCGCTTACTGCGACGGAGAGCTCTCCGGCCGGAAGCGCGCGCGGATGGCGGCACACATCGAGCAGTGCCCCGATTGTGCTCGGGAGGTGGAGCGGCTGCGTGGGCTGTCCCGACTGCTGGCCGGGGCGTCTGTTCCCCAGATGCGGCCACTCTTCCTGGCGCAGTTGCACGGTCGAGTTGCACCTGCGCGCGAGGTAGGTGTGGTGCGCTTCGCCCAGCAATTGACGGCGGTCGCGGCTGCCGTGCTTGTGGTGTGCTGCATTTGGTTATGGTACGTGCCCGGGTCCGGTGGCGCCAACGGCGGCCCGACGGAAGGCTGGGAGAGCGCGGCCCTCGCATTGCAGGTTGAGATGCCCGTAGATGTGAGCCCCGACGAGCAGCTTGCAGAGTGGATCGTGCAGGATCTGTCGCAGGAGAATGGAAGTGACTAAGACCAAGGTCATCTTGTTCGCGTCGTTCGCGCTGGTTTTTGCGGCCGGTGTGGCTTTTGGCCTGGTGCTTCGACAGCCCGAACGGCCGCGCAGGCGCCGCTCGCACCTTTCGTCCGAGTTGGACCTGAGTCCCGAGCAGCGCGAGCAGATGCGTGAGATCTGGTCCCCGGTGTGGAGGGCATGGTCGGAGTATCGCAAACGCCGGCGCGCCCTCCAAGAGGAGCGAGACGTGGCCGTGCTGGAGCTGTTCAACGATGATCAGGTCAAGCGGCGCGAGGAACTGGTGGCGCAGTATGCGGAGAAGCTTGAGCAACTGAGTCAAGAGCAGAAGGAGACATCGGAGAGGGCGAAGGAGAGAACGAGGGAAATCCTGACGGAAGAGCAGTGGCCGAAATACGAGGAACTCATGCAGAGGCAACGCTCGCGGCGGTCACGGCCTGACCGTGCCGGCGAGCAGAAGGCGGACACAACCGGCCACGAGGAGCCATACAGTGGCCAGTAGCTGTTGAAGTGGCTGTGCATTGGAGGTTTCATTGGGAGGAGGCGGGAGATGTCTCGAGGTAAGTGGGCGGTGGTTTTGGTTGCAGTGCTGGTGGCAACGGCGTGGATGGGCAGCGCGTTCTCGCAGGAGCGCAGGGGATGGGATCCGGAGCAGCGGCGTCAGCAGTACCTGACCCGGATCAGGGAAGCCCTCGGCGCAAATGAGGAAGAGTGGAAGGTCCTGGAGCCGAAGGTCGGGAAGGTGCGAACCCTGTCCCAGCAGGTCACCGGTAGCGGCATGCGGGCGCTTTTCGGCCGCCGCGGTGGTCCGGGTCCCGAGCGTGACCGCGCGGAGATGACAGCGGTCGAGAAGGCCACCGAGGGTCTTCAGGACACCCTGGCCAATGCCGACGCGACGCAGGCGGACATCAAGGCCAAGCTCAAGGCGTTTCGTGACGCCCGGGCCAAGGTCAAGGTGGAGCTGGCGAAGGCACAGCAGGACCTGCGCAAAGCGGTCAATCTGCGGCAGGAGGCCCAGTTGGTCCTGATCGGGATGCTGGACTGAACCCCGGCCGGCCCTTGAAACGCAAGGGTTGTTGAAGAGAAGGGAGAAGGAATTCTCGATTTGGCCTTGACGTGGCGTATGTGTGTGTTGTACTAAGTGATGCTGCGGTTCGGGCCGGCTCGTTCGGCCCGACTGCAGCCAGGGCTGGAAGGCCCGGCAGCCGTTGCGTGAGGCAGAAGCAGCGCCGGGTCCTCCGGGCTCGCAGCAGATTACTTTCCGTGGTTTTCACGCTGGGAACGCGATGGCGGCAGACACACAAGAGCCTGGTGAGGAGAGCCGGACGTCCGGCGCCTTCTCGAAAGAGGACGTCGCTCGGGTGATGGAGCGTCGCCGCAGGACGGGCGAAGGTCTGGGGCGTTGTCTCCTTGCGCTCGGCTGGTCTGACGAGTCCACTGCCTTGAAGGCGGTTGCCCGGGCCCTTGACATCGGTTTCGTTGGCTTCGGCGAGACACGAATAGACGCGGATGCCGCCAGGCTCGTGCCGCCCGAGGTGCTGCAGCGCAAGCGTGTGATGCCGGTGTCCGTGACGGACGACCGCCTGCTGCTGGCTATGGTAGACCCCTTCGACTTCGAGACCGTGGACTACATCCGCATCCTGACCGGCAAGGAGGTGCAGCGCGCCGTCTGCAGCGAAAGCGACATGGCGGACGCCATGCAGACCTTCCACGGCTTCGCCGTCGAAAGAATGATCGAACAGTTCTCCCTCGCGAAAGCCGAAGGCGCGGAGAGCGCGGTGGAGGTCGGCCAGCTTCGGGAGATGGCCAGTGAACCCACGGTCGTGAACCTGGTGAACCTGATGGTCGCGCGGGCCGTGCGGGACCGTGCAAGCGACATCCACATCGAGCCGTTCGAGCAGGACCTGAAGGTGAAGTACCGGATCGACGGCGTGCTCCACGAGATGCCCTCGCCGCCGAAACATCTGCACCCCGCCATCGTGTCGCGCATCAAGATCATGGCGGACATGAACATCGCCGAACGCTACCTGCCGCAGGACGGGCACATCGAGCTGAAAGTGGAGGGGCGGGAAGTGGACATCCGGGTCGCTACAATCCCCTCGATGCACGGCGAATGCGTCGTGATGCGGCTGCTGGACAAGTCTGCTTTCCTGCGCAGCCTGGACGAACTGGGTTTCGAGGAAGAGACTCTGACGCCGTATCGGCGGCTCCTGGAACACCCCCACGGTATCATCCTCGTGTGCGGCCCGACCGGCTGTGGCAAGACGACCACGCTTTACGCTTCGCTCTCCTCCATCTACACGCCCGAGCGGAAGTTCATCACCATCGAGGACCCCGTCGAATACGAACTGCCCGGGGTCAACCAGATACCGGTGCGCCCCAAGCGCGGACTGACATTCGCCAACGGGCTGCGCTCCATGGTGCGGCAGGACCCTGACATCATAATGGTCGGGGAGATCCGCGACACCGAGACGGCCGACATCGCCATTCGGTCCGCATTGACGGGTCACCTGGTCTTCAGCACCCTCCACACGAACGACGCCTGCGAGGCCATCCCGCGCCTTCTGGACATGGGCGTGGAGCCTTACCTGGCGGCTT
>DAOVRD010000019.1 GCA_030628375.1 Planctomycetota bacterium | reverse complement strand
GACGCAGTTTGCGCCTTTCACGTACAATCCCCTCTTCCGGAAGTTCGTTCGCACCGAATGGGAAACCCCGTATGTGAAAGGTGCGTGCTCCCCACCCTATTGGGTAGCCGGGGCGTCCTCGCCCCGGATCTGGGGCCGCAGGACGGGCGAGACGCCCGCCCTACCCATGAGGGGGTCATCTTTCACAGGGGCGGCCTTGCGTTTAGTTCCTTGCGTTCGCTCGTGTCACTGGAGCGTCTTTAGCGGATCAGGTCCTGGAGAACTGTGGGGCAGACGATGAAGAGAGCATATTTCGCGGCTGTGGGGATCCTGTTGTGCGCGGTTGCCGGCGGGATATACGGCCAGGTCAGGGCGGACCGGCAGGCCGACGACTTCTTCGATACGTTCTGGCCTGCGGTCAGTCAGCCGCACACCCAGATCACCCTATCCTCAAAGCTGAGGGGGGAGAGAATAGCCCGGATAGCCGTGGAAGAGGGCGACCCCGTCAGCAAAGAGGATGTTCTTATGGAGTTCGACGCCCGGCTGATGGATGCGCGAATCGCCCTGGCGGTGGTGGAAGCAGAATTCACCTCGCGACTCCAGAGCGCAAGGACCCGACACGAGTACCTTAAAGGTGAGTTTGACAGAAGCGTGGAGCTGGGCTTTGCAGAGAGGGGCGTCGACAAGGACAGGGCGGAGTTCGAGATGAAGATGGCCAGGCTCGACCTGGACGAGCTGGACAGGTCCAAGAGGTTGGCCGAGAAGCAACTGGAGTACTACGAGTGTCAGGCCGAAGACTATACCATCCTTTCGCCCATTGACGGCGTGGTTTCCCGCCTGTGGATTGAGGAAGCTGAGATGGCCAGCGAGGGTCTGCCGCTGGTGAAGGTGATAGATCCGCGCGTCATCGAGGTCCGTTTGCACCCGTCCGAGCGGTTTGTCAAGCTCGTTGCTCGCGGGCAGAAGGTCGTGGTGAAGTTCCCCGCTGCGGACGACCGAGAGTTCACGGGTTCTGTCTATGTCGTCTCCCCCGACGTTGACAGCAGCAGCCACACTTTCATGGTGAGGATCCTGGTGGAGCCCGGGATGGACGACGTCAAGCCCGGCATGGGATGCGAGGTCAGGTTCCTGCCCCGGCAGCAGACCTGAATGCTCCGGTGCGCCTCCGCGCCGGCCTTTTTCCCGGATGGTCAAGTGCGATAGTGGCTATATCCGAACAGAAACCGCCTCCCATAAGGAACGACCTGGAGATGGTGCCCCATTACTACAGGGGAGAGTTGTCGTACGTGGCGAAGGACCCCGTCACGTTGAGCTATTACAGGTTGGGGGAGGTGGAATACGTCACGCTGGAGTGCTTCCGGCAGGGGATGAACGTCGAACACATCCAGCGCGAGGTAAAGAAAAGGACCGGCTATGAGATCTCGGCGATAGAAATATACAAGTTCGCCAACCAGCTCCGGAGTTCGAGCCTGCTCAAGAGCAAGGGCATGGAAGACGTGGAGCGCCTGGCCAGAAACAGACGACACGCACGGCGGGCCAAGTTCCGGCAGGTAGTCTCCAACTACCTGTTCATCACCATCCCGTTATGGGACCCCGACAAGCTGCTGGAAAAGCTGCTGCCCTACTTCCGCTTCTTCCTGAACACCTTCGTTTATGTGTGTGCACTCGTTGTGATGGGGGCCGCTCTGTGGGTTGTCATGGAGAATTTCGCGGTGCTTGTGGCGGACGCTTTTTCCCTGCTGAGCGGGTGGAACCTGCTGATCCTGAGCATGGTCATATTCAGCGTCAAGTTCTTCCACGAGATGGGCCACGCGCTCACCTGCAAGCATTTCGGCGGCGAGGTCCACGCCATCGGTCCCGCCTTCCTCGTCTTCCAGCCGTGCATGTTCACCGACGCCACTGACTCCTGGCTGTTTCCCTCCAAATGGGACCGCATGGGCGTGTCCTTGGCGGGCATCGTCGCGGAGTTGCTGCTGGCCTCCGTTGCCGCGCTGGTTTGGATCTCTTCCGATCCCGGGCTGCTCAAGCAGGTGGCCTACACCACAATGGTGGCGTGCAGCGTGCACACGCTGCTGTTCAATGCCAATCCGCTGCTCCGGTTCGACGGTTACTACATCCTGTCGGATCTTGTGGAGATCCCGAACCTGCGCCTGAAGACGTCCCGCTACCTGGGTTACCTCTTCGACCGGTACGTGCTGGGCCTGAAGACCACCTTCCCCACTACTCAGCCCGGGGAGCGGATGACCTACGCCGTCTACGGCGTTGCCAGGTTTCTATTCAGGATGCTCATCTTCATTTCCATTGGGTTGTTCCTGTACAGCATCTTCGAGCCCCTCGGCGTCTTCATGGGGATCACTTCAGTCTACGGGATGATCGTGATGCCGATGTGGAAGCGAGGCAAGGAGCTGGCCAGGCAGTACAGCGCGGGCGGGGTGCGGATCCGTTACCTTCTGGTCATTGCGCTGGTTCTGGCCGTGCTGACGGGGTTCTGGTTCATTCCCATGGCGTATACGATCCAGGCGCCTTGCGTGGTGGCGCCGGCCGACATAGCCGTGGTCCGGACGGCGGTTCGCGGTAAGATCCGCCAGATTCTGGTGGAGCCCGGTCAGAGGGTGACAGAGGGCCAGCCGCTGGTGGAAATGGAGAACCCGGACCTTGTCTACAGGGCTCAGGAGGTCGCAGAGGAGATCGAGGCGGTCAAGGCCCGGCTGGCAAGGGCCCTCGTCGCCGACCCGGCAGGCTATAAGGTGCAACTGAGGCAGAAGAAGAAGCTCGTCGAGGAATTGGAAGAGCTTGAAGAACTCATCGCCAGGCTTGTCCTGCGGGCCCCGGACGGCGGGGTCATTGTGGACCTTCATTTGGTGGAGATAAAGCCCTCACCTGCGCAGCACGCGTTCGTGCAGTTTCCGAACCCGGACGACCGGGCGGATTTGCGTCAGTTCGAGGGCACCACAGTCGCCCCCGGCACGGGCATCCTCGGCGTGGCGTCCACCGGAGGGTTCTTGTTCGAGACGTTCGTTTATGAGCACGATATCTCGTCGCTGTCCGTGGGTGACGAGATGGTCTGCATGCTGGCCGCGGATCCGTCGCAGGAGTTCAAGTCCCGCGTGCAGTCCATAAGGCCCGTTGACGTGAAGGCCATTGAGAACGTTGGCATCACTCTGGCCGACGTGGGCTACATCCCCGTCAAGCCCTCTCCGGACGGGCGGCAAGAGCCACTGATCACCATTTTCATGGTCCGGAGCCTGCTGCAGGAGAACACCGAAAACCTGCAGTGGGGCCTGACCGGCAAGGCCCAGATGACCTATGGGGCCGGTCCGATGGGAAGTTTCTTCTTCGGGCGGATAGTGAGGGCGTTAAGACTGCGGCTCCAGAGCCTTTGACGAAGAAGGGCCGCCCTGCAGAGAAGGGCCGCCTTGCAGAGAAGGGCCGTGCGCGCCATCAGGCCCGGCACGATGCTCGGGAAGGCACAAGAGAGATGAAATCGTCCAGGAAACCGGTGCTGTGCCTGCTGGCGGGAGTGTGGCTCTGCGTGACGGGTTGCACAACGCTGGACCCCTTTGGCGAGATGCTGGACACGCCCCCTGGACCTTCGGCCAGGTACCGCGTGCTGCCGGAGCATCCGCCGGCTGTCGAACCGCCGCGCATCGTTCCCGATCTCGACCGAGGTCCGCTCACTCTTGCGGACTGTGTCGTCATCGCGCTGGCGAACAGCCCGCATACCGGCCTGTCGTGGGAGACCACGCAGGCGACGGCCGCGCTTGTGGGGCAGGCCCGGTCCCTTTACCTGCCCCAGGCCGACTTCACTGCCCGCGGGGAGCGACAGAAGTACCTGGCGCAGACAGATGTCGGCGGTGAGAACAAGTACAGGCGCACGAGGAAAACGGCCAGCTTCGGCGTGCGCCAACTGCTGCTGGACGGGGGAGGGCGGCGGGCGAACGTCCTGGCTGCCGAGGCCGCCCTGCTGAGCGCCGACCTTCGCCACAACGCTCTGCTGCTCGACCTGGCCCTGGAGACGGAGATCTCCTACTACCGCCTCCTGGCCGCCCAGTCGCTGTTGGTCGTTGCCGAGGAGACCGTCCGGCAGCGCACGTGGCACCTGGAGCTGGCCGAGCTGCGTCTGAAGGCGGGGCGTGGGAGGCCGCTGGAGCGCCTGCAAGCCAGGGCGGACAGGGACGCCGCAGAGCTGGCTTTGGTGGAGACGCGCCACCAGGTCCGAACGATGCGCGGCCAGTTGGCATCTGTCATGGGACTGCCTGTCTCGTCGCCTCTGGAGATCGTGGACATCCCGGAAGAGGCCCGCGACTTCGACAAACAGGACGTGGAAAGGCTCATGAAAGAGGCCGCGGTCACCCGACCGTTGCTGCAGGCGGCCATAGCCGAGGTCGAGAGGGCCCGGCAGGGGCTGCTGGCGCAGAAGGCCGCTCGCTGGCCGGAAGTCAACGCGTCGGGCTCTTTCGGATGGGCGGACTGGCATACGCCGCCCAACGAGGAGGACGAGTGGTCGGTGGCGCTTAATCTGAGCCTCCCCCTTTTCACAGGATTCCAGAGAACTTACAGAATCCGCCAGGCTGAAGCGGAGTACAGAGCGGCCGTCCACGCCTACGGAAGGGCCCTCAAAGACGTGGAGCTGGATGTCTGGGAAGCCTATTCGGGCATCCTGCGTGCTGAAGAGGCCCTGAAGGCCGCCGAAACCTTCGTGGAGAGCGCCCGCGAGACGGTCAGAGTGTGCGAGCGCGAATACGAAGGGGGCAGGGCGACCATTGTGGAGCTTATTGACGCCCAGACCGTCCTCACCAGGGCGCTCAACAGAAGGGCGACAACCAGGCTCGACTGGTACCTGGCCGTTGCCCGGGTCGAGCGCGCCGTGGGGACGAGCTTTGACCGCCCCTACGGACGGGGCCGCGGGCAGGCCCGAGCGAGCGCGAGCACTTCCACCGCCGCCGAGCCCGTTGAAGGCGAGGCCAATCCAACTCCCCCAGGTTCCCCGCTGCCATGAAGGCCAAAAAGGTCCTTACGGTGCTGATATACGCCGCGCTGTTCGCCGTTATGACGTGGGCGGCCCTTTTCCGCGTGCTGAAAAGCTGTCGGCGCCTTTTCCCTTGAGCGGTTGCTCGTTCTAGCGGAGATTCAGCGTTGACATTGGCAGTTGTTAGGTCGAGGCAGCGTTGTATACGTGTCAGGTGGCCATTGCGCGTCCGCCATAGTGGTAGGCGCGATCCGCTTTCGTAGGGGCACGGCGCGCCGTGCCCCTACTTGACAAGGCCAAAACGGCCGTACCCGGAAGTTCCGTCTTGAAGCTCCACTAGCTCGGCTCGCCGGTCAGGACGAAGGCCGCCCAGTAGTGGGGATGGGCGAAGGGCTTTTCCTCGACGAGTTTGCCTTTTTCCACGCGCTTCACCTTGCCCAGTGCGCGGGTGAGGTCGCGGCCTCCCAGCTTTTCTATCTCGCTGGGACTGAGGTCGCGCAGCCACGACTTCGCCTCCCGGAGCGCGGCGGACTTCGCTTGCCCGGCCAGCAGGTTTGCATAGAACCGCTGCATCAGCAGTGCCGTTGAGACGTCGGAGACGTTCCACAGGCTCATAACCAGGGAAGGCGTCCCGGCGAAGAAGAACGCCGTGGAGAGCCCTACGACCCCTTCGCCCCGCAGTTGTCTGCCCAGTCCCGTCTGGCACGCCGAAAGCACCACCAGGTCGGCGTCGAGCTTCAGGTGGAAGACCTCCCGCATCTGAAGCCGGCCGTCGTAGTCCGGATCCGGCGGGACGCGGGCCAGCAGCAGACTCGACAGCTCCGGCCTTTCGCTGTCGGCGAATCCGTGGGTGGCCAGATGGACGTACCTGCATTTGGCCAGCTCGCCGGCGTCGTTGGCCTCGAACAGCTTCCGCTCGGTGGCTTCCGGCCCGATCAGCAGCAGCAACTTCTCCGGCCCGAGCAACGCGGCGAGCAGTTGCGCCTCGCTGCGCGTGCCGGGCAGGCGCACAGGCGTCACGGCCGGGTCGAAGTGGATCGGTTCCTCCGGATCGGCGCGGGTGCCCCTGCGCGTTCTGCCCTGGGCGCGCGGCGACGTGGCGGCCGGCGGCGCTTGCTCCGACGTCATCTGGGCCAGTTGTTCCTGGCTGAAGGGCGGGTCGGCGAGCGCAAAAAGCGGCCGCGCCCACTGCTTGTGCCTGCGCGCCGCTCGCCCCCGGCAGATCAGGTCCAACGTCGTCACCGAGGGAGCGTAGCTCATCTCGTACCGTTCGCCCAGCCAGGGCCATCGGGCCATGTCACGCTCCTGTGCCGACGGCTGGCGCGTCAGGAGCATTTCGAGCGGCAGGACGGCCGCCCAGTCCTGGGCGATGATGATGAGCTTGTCTACCCCTGCCAGGTGCGGTTCGAGCGGGGCAAGGCGTCTGCGGTAGAGTTCGGCCAGGTCGTTGGCGGCCGGAGTCCCGCTGCCGGGATCGGCGGCGGGCGAAAG
The DNA here is from genome assembly GCA_030628375.1 of Planctomycetota bacterium. Taxonomy (GTDB): domain Bacteria; phylum Planctomycetota; class Brocadiia; order SM23-32; family SM23-32; genus DAOVRD01. The sequence goes on along the minus strand of DAOVRD010000019.1, from coordinate 17,475 downwards.
GATGCGCCGCACCAGGTCGCCGTCCGACGGGTCGCTGCAGCGGGACAGCTCGACCCAGTTCACCCCCTGCCTTCGGATGACGTATCCCCACGACCAGTCGCCGGACTCCATCCATCCTGCGATGGCGGTCCTGTCGTCCAGGGCCGGGCTGTTTGCTGCTTCGCTGGAAGTGATGCCCCGGGCGGTCTCTGCGGCGACGAACTGCTCATAGCGCTCGCTCATCTCGGCCATCAGCGACTCGTATGCCAGCTCGGCACGCTGCAACTCGTCGCGAAGCGGGCCGACGGCGAGGCCCTGGCGTGCCTGGGTCTCGATCTGCGCGTTGACGGCGTTGATGCGCCCCAGCGCCGCCATCACCCGGTTCCTGTCTGCTTCCGGGAGCACGGAGGCGGTCTGGGCTCTGGCCTGGGCCAGCAACTCCCGAAGCCCCAGGGCCTGCTCCATTTCAAGGAGTTCGAGCACGTCGGCCTCTTTCCCGAGTTCCAACGCCAGGCAGGGGAGCAAGTTCTGGCTGGCGCGCTCGGCCTGGAATGACGACCGTGCGAGGGCAGAGGCGGCCGCGCGCTGACGGGCCCGCAGCAATATATCCCTTGCGCGTTGAGCGTGCGTCCACGCGCGCTCGAAGTCCTGGCCGTCGAGGGCGACGGTGGCCAGGTCGTGCAGGGCTGTCGCTACGTCCGCATGGTCGGGGCCGAGTTCCACCTCCAGGATTTCCAGTGCCTCCTCATAGGAGTCCCGGGCCGCCTCGACTGCTCCCTCGTCCAGTCGCACGTCGCCCAGCGCCAGGAGCGCCCTGGCCAGGTTCACTTTCAGGCCGATCTCCCCGGAGAACCGAACGGCCCGTTCGAGGTGATCTGCCGCGTCGTCGTAGCGGCCCATGCGGCGCAGCGTCATGCCGATGTTGCGGTGATCGTAGGCCTGTCCCCAGCGCGTCCCCAGCCGCAGGTCAATGGCCAGCGCCTCCTGGAAGCATTCGAGTGCCTTCTCGAACTTCGCCTGGCGGTGGTAAACGATCCCGCGATTGTTGCAGGCCGACGCGACTTCCAGGGGCCACTGTCCGCGCCGGGCCTCCTTGACGGCGATGTCCAGTGCGCGGTGCGCGCGCTCGTACTGGTTAAGCTCCCAGTAGATGAGGCCCAGCAATTGGTGATTCACGTTCGACTGGAAGGCCAGGTCCGAATCTGCCGCGATATCGTTGGAGCGACTCAGCAGTTTCAGGGCCGCTCTGTACTCGCCGCGCAGCCAGCGCGTCTTGGCCAATTCCGTCAGCCCCCTTGCCTGCGACTCGATCAGGGCCTGACTTTCGGCGCCCTGCAATGCCTGACCGAACAGCTCGAGCGCCGCCTCCAGGTCCCCTGTCACCTGCTTGCACAGGCCCAGATCAATGGTCGCCTCGACGGCTTCCGCGTTCCGGCCCGTCGCCTCGTAAAGGCGCAGGGCCTCTCGGAAGCGGGCCTCCGCCTGCGCTGCGTCGTTGAGGCGCTTCAGATATATCCTGCCGATGCGCGCGTGCTGCTGCGCTGCGCCCTCCTGGTCCTGAAGCGATCCGTAACCTTCGAGAGCCTCTCGGAACGACTCGATGGCTTGCTCGTAGCGGGCCGCCCTTTCAAAGCACTTGCCCAGCTCGCCCAGGAGCTTCGCCAGGCTTTCTCTCGGGCCGTGCTCCCGCGCCAGTTCGATGGCCTTGCCGTAGGCGTCCGCGGCTTCCTCGAACTCCCGCACGGCCGTCGAAGTGGCGCCGAGAAGCTGATAGTGATCCGCCATCACAGCCGGAGGCACGTCGGCGAGATCTTCCAGCCGCTTGATGACCAGTCGCTGGTGGCGCACGTCCATTCTGTTCCGGGCCAGTGCGACGTCGGGGTGATCGACTCCCAGCGCCTGCTCTCTTATGGCCAGGGATCGCTCGTACAGCTCGTCGGCCTCGGCGTACTTTGCCTGGGCGTCGTAGACTGCGGCCAGGTGGTCCAGCGTGGATGCCACGTCGAGGTGGTTCTTGCCCAGGACTTTCTCGCGGATTGCCAGGGCGCGCTCGAGGCGCAGCTCGGCCTGCACGTGCTCGTCTGCCTCGTGCAACCTGGCCGCTTCGGCGTCCAGTGCGGCCGCGCGCGCAAGCTCGGGGCCGCCAGTCTCCTGCTGCGCGGCGATTGCGGCAGAACTAACGGCGCCCGCGAGCGCGAGCGCGACGAACGCTACCAACAGGGGGGCCGTTTTCCTCATGCCCGTCCCCGGGTGGGGTAGTGGGACAACGTCCTGGGCCTTCATTCCGGACGGTCCTGCGTGCTGACTTCGTAAGGGAACGCCAGGGCCCGAACGACCGTAAACTGCTTCGGCACGCCCTTGACCAGTTTGGCGAGGAATCCCTTCGGGGACTCGACGGGTTTCGCAGAAAGGGCCCTGGAACGCCCGGGGTCCGCGAGCGAGGTTCCTTCGTGGATCCGCGATCCCGTTCCGTCAACCACGAGCAGGCGCGCGCCCTCGATGGCCGGCGCCGGCCCGAGCGAGAGCAGTCCGTCCGCGAACGCTTCGGCCTCGGCATCCTCGAGTCGCTCGCGACGGGCCACGAGCAGGATGGTTTCGGTGCCGTAAGGCGGCTCCAGCTCATACCACCACTCATCCTTGTCCGATGGGACGTGAACCGGCTCGTCGCCGGCCGGAGGGAATGGGATCTGGACCTTCATGACGGGAACCTGCTCCTCGCCGGCCGGAGGGTAAACGAGTTTGGCACCCTTCGCCCCCGCCAAGATGACATAAGCATAGAGCGGCTCACTGAGTTCGACGTGGATCTGCACGCGGTCGCCGTCTCGCAGCGGCAGGTCGTCGGCGGTCAGTATTTCGTAGCTGGTTCCCTGTCCCTTGCGCTGGTAATGGATTTCCAGGCTTGCCTCGACCTCTTGAACGGGCGCACCGCGTCCGCGGAACAGGCCGGGGAATGCGCTGGACGCAAACAGGCCGGCGGCGGCCAGCACCAGCCCGACGGCCATAGTCGCCAGCACGAGCCGTCTGGCCTTGAGGCGCCGCAAAGCGGCCGCCATCTTCCACGCGTTCCGGTATCGGCGCGCAGGGTCGGGATCGAGCGCCCGATTGGCAATCCGGCACAGGGCGCGGCGCACGGGCGGGCCGCTTTCGACCGGCACCGGCACCACCTTGCCGTCTATGGCCGCCACGATGGCGCTGTTGATGTCCCGATGCTGCTCGTACGGTGCCTTGCCGACGAGCAGGAACTTGAGCATCGCGCCCAGCCCGAAAACGTCAACGCGGTGGTCCGCGTCCGCATCGCCCCTGGCCTGTTCGGGCGCCATGAAAACGTATGTGCCCGAGCCGTCGCGGCGCCGTTCCGGCTGGTAGGCGCTGACCAGGGAAGCCACGCCGAAGTCAATGAGCAGGGGCTTGCCGTCCGGTGTTATGATCACGTTCTGCGGCTTCAGATCGCGGTGCACGATGCCGCGGCTGTGGGCGCTGTGCAGGGCGTCGGCCAGCGCGATCATCCAGTCCAGCATCTGCTGGGGCGAGGGCGGATTGGCCCGCACTTCCTCGCTCATCGGCAGCCCCTCGACGAGTTCCGTGGCCACGTACGGCACATCCCCTGCCACGCCGGCGTCCACGACGCGCACGATGTTCGGATGGTCCAGTTTCACCAGCGCTCCGGCCTCCGTCTCGACCCAATGGCGGAGGTGCTCGGGCGGGATCGGCTTTGTCGGCACCTTCAGCGCCACGTGGCCGCCCGTGCCGAATTGGTCGAACGCTTGAAAGACGTCCGCCTGGCCCCCGTGCCCCAGGTGCTTCTCGATAAGGAACTTCCCCCACTGCTGGCCCGGCTTGGGCTCGCCGGGGGAAGACGGCGGCGCCTCCTCCGGGCCCATGGGCCGGGTTGGGTCCTCTGCGATTCCCATTGGTGGGTCTCCGCTGCTGGCGGCCGGCAGCAGTCCGCACTGCCTCCTGGGGCGGCGGACCTGCCGACGCTGTGAATGGCCCTGTACCGTATTGTACATGCGGCGCCGGCTGAGTCAAGACATTGTTGCAGGTGGCCTATTGCGCTCTCCGGCGGTGCGGGATAAACTGGCAGTGCCGGCCATGGGCGCAATCGGGGGGGGATCGGCGGCCCTTGTCGGGTCTGGGCTATCGAAAGGGACAACGTGGTCAAGTTCTCTACGAATCATCCGCGACTGGTCGCAGGCGCCGTCGTCGTCGTGACCGTGGCGCTGGCCGCCCTGATCCCCGTGTCCGCATAGACACCGATCCGGAGAACATGCTCTCCCGGGATGACCCGGCTCGTGTGTTCCACGAGGCGATGAAGGTGGAGTTCAGCGTCCATGACATGATCGTGGTCGGCGTGGTCAACGAGGGGCACCCGGACGGAGTCTTCACTCCTGATTCGCTCAGGAAGGTCCACGAGCTGACGGAGTTCGCCAAGACGCTGCGATGGGCGGCGCCGGAGGGACAGGGCGGGACCGTGGGCGTGGTGACAATTGACCTCCTGGCGCCCTCCACCGTGGATCGCATCGAGCAGGGGGAGCCGGGGACGGTGAAGTTCTCCTACTTGATGTCGGAGCCTCTGCCTCGGACACGGGAGGAGGCCCTCGCCGTCAGGAAAGGGGCACTGGACAACCCGCTGCTCAATGGCACGGTGGTGTCGTCCGACGGTAAAGCCGTTTGCATCTACTTGCCCATAACGCACAAGGACCTGTCCTACCGCGTGTCGCAGGCGCTGCAGGAGAAGACGGCACAGCTGGGCGGCCCGGAGCAGTATTACATCACCGGCCTGCCCGTGGCGGAGGACACCTTCGGCCACGAGATGTTCGTGCAGATGGCGGTCTCGGCGCCGCTGGCCATGCTCGTCATCTTCGTGCTGATGTTCCTTTTCTTCCGCAAGCTGGTTCTGATAGTCAGTCCGATGATCATCGCACTGGTTTCGGTGATCGTCACGATGGGCTTGCTCATCGGGCTCGGGTACACCGTGCACATCATGAGTTCGATGATCCCCCTGTTCATCATGCCCATTGCTGTTCTGGATGCCATCCACATACTCAGCGAGTTCTTCGATCGTTACCAGGCGACGCGAGACCGCAGGGCCACCGTGCTGGCGGTCATGGATGAGCTGTTCGTGCCGATGCTGTACACGTCGCTGACCTCGGCGGCCGGCTTCGCTTCGCTCGCCCTGACGCCGATACCGCCCGTTCAGGTTTTCGGCCTTTTCGTTGCGTTGGGGATCATGGTGGCGTGGGTGCTCACGGTGACCTTCATCCCGGCCTACGTGATGTTCATTCCGGAGCGGCGACTGGCGGACCTGGGTGTTTCCCACGCCCAGGGGGCGCCTGGCTCGTTGCTGACGCGGCTGCTGCGTGCCGTCGGCGGGCTGACTTACAGGCACAGCAAGCTGATACTGACCGGCACCCTGATCGTTATCGCCGTGGCCATCTACGGCATCAGCCGCATCCGCATCAACGACAACCCGACGAAGTGGTTCGTCAGGGGGCACCCCATCAGGGTGGCCGACAGGGTTCTGAACGAGCACTTCGCCGGGACCTACCAGGCCTACCTCGCGCTGACGCCGGCGCAGGCATCGCCGAGCCCGGAGCAGGTCGCAGCCACACTCAGAGAGCGCATTGCGGAGAAGGCGCGCTCCTACGCCGCCCAGTACCCCGAAGAGCCCGCCGAGGCGGTTTTCGAGGAGGCCGAGCGTATCGTGAACACGAAGGCTGCCGCTGCGAAGGAGGCGGAGGGCGATCCGGCGCGGGACTTGTTCCACGCAGTGGTCCGGGAGGCCGAGAGCCGGCGTGATGAGGCGTCTTTCGAGGATTCTTTCGCCTGGGACGAAGCAATCGCCGTCGTGCAGGCGGAGCAACTGCTGCTTGACCAGCCCTTCAAGCGGCCGGAGCTTCTCAGATACGTCGAAAAGCTCCAGGCGGAACTGGTCTCCGGCCGGCCCGGCGGCCAGACGCCGGTGGTCGGCAAGAGCAACTCGGTTGTGGACATTGTCAAGAAGGTGCACAAAGAGCTGCGGGGCGAGGCGAGCGCCTACGCCGTGCCGGAAACCAGCGCAGGGGTGGTCGGCTGCCTGCTGCAGTTTCAGAACGGCCATAGGCCCGGCGACCTGTGGCACTTCGTCACGCCCGACTACGCACGCGCCAACGTCTGGCTCCAGCTCAAAAGCGGCGACAACAAGGACATGGAGCGGGTGATAGAACAGGTCGAGACCTTCATGAGGGCCAACCCGCCGCCCACGCCTCTGGCCCACGACTGGTTCGGCCTGACCTACATCAACGTGGCATGGCAGAAGAAGATGGTCGCCGGAATGCTTCAGGCGTTCATGGGCAGCTTTCTGGTGGTCTTTATTCTGATGACCGTGCTGTTCCATTCGGCGCTGTGGGGTTTGCTCTGCATGATTCCCCTGACGGTCACCATAGCGCTGATCTACGGGCTGATAGGGCTGATGGGCAGGGACTACGACATGCCGGTGGCGGTGCTTTCGTCGCTTACGCTGGGCCTGGCCGTGGATTTCGCCATTCACTTCCTGGCGCGAGCGCGCCGTGCAGTGCAGCGCGTCGGATCGTGGGAACGGGTCAGGGCCGGCATCTTCGGTGAGCCCGCCCGGGCCATCAGCCGCAACGCCATAGTGGTGGCCATCGGTTTCCTGCCGCTCCTGGCGGCGCCGCTGGTGCCTTACAAGACGGTCGGGGTGTTCATGGCCGCCATATTGGCCGTCGCTGCGGCCGCGACGCTGCTCGTTCTGCCCGCTCTGACGGATCTGCTCAGCCGGTGGCTGTTCGTCCGGCTTGAGACGGCCCGGGTGACGTGCCACTGCGTTGCCTGCATCATCGCGTCCGTGGCCGCCGTGATGTTCCTTGCACTCACGTTCCGGTCGCATTTCGGCGTCGGCTGGAACAAGCACACGTGGCTGGCCATCATCGCGGTGCCGGCGCTTGTGGTGGCATGTGGGCTGATGTCCAGGAGGCGCGAGTGCCGATTGCTGGCCGAACAGCAGGCGCAGCAAGCCGCAGGAAAGGAGGAATAGGCAATGCATCGCTCAAGACATCCAGCGACGGCGCTGGCTCTGGCAGCGGCGCTTCTGGCCGCCGCAGCGTTCGCCGGAGCGCAGGGCGAGACCGCAGCGAAGGAAGAAGTGCCGACCGTTGAAGAGATCGTCAAGAAGGCGAATCAGGTCTCCTACTACCAGGCCGGCACGGGCCGCGCGCGTGTCAAGATGACCATCAAGGACGCCGAGGGGCGCGTGCGCGGCGAGCGCGAATTGGTCATCCTGCGTCGAAACGTCGAAGGCGGCCTCGACCAGAAGTACTACGTCTACTTCTTCCGTCCAGTGGACGTGCGCGGGACGGTTTTCCTGGTCTGGAAGCACTCGGACAAGAACGATGATCGCTGGCTCTACAATCCGGGGCTTGACCTGGTGAACAGGATCGCCGGCACGGACAAGCGGACCAGTTTCGTCGGCTCGCATTTCTTCTACGAGGATGTCTCCGGGCGCAGCATCGCCGACGACACACACGAACTGGTGAAGACGACGACCGACTACTACGTTCTCAAGAATACGCCGAAGGATGCCGACCAGGTCGAGTTCTCCTACTACGAGATGTACATTCACCGGGATACCTTCCTGCCCCTCTACGCTTATTACTACGATAAGAACGGCGAGAAGTACCGCGAATATCGCGTTCTGAAGATGGAGGAGATAGGCGGCTATTGGACCGCCGTCAGGGCAGAAATGCGCGACCTGCGAGAGCAGGGCAAAGAGACTGCCCACACTCTGGCCGAGTACTCTGACATCAAGTACGGGATGGAACTGCCCGACGAGATATTCACCCAGCGCTACCTCCGCAAGGCTCCGCGGGAATATCTGAGATGACGGACCGCAACAGGGCCCCGATGATGGCGCTCTTGTTCCTCGTCTTCTTGCGGGCCTCGAGCGGGGCCGCGCAGGAAGAGCCGCCGCTGCCCGTGATCGTGCCGGCGCCCGCTGAGCAGGTCCCGGCTGAAGAGGCGCCGCCCCTGCCTGAAATCGCGGCACCGCCTCGGGAGCAAGAGCCCGATCTGCCGCCTCTGCCGGAGATGGGCTTGCCGGAGGCGTCTGTCTCCCTGCCCGGAGAGCCGGCGGGCCGGAGCTGGTCGCAGTACCTGGACAGTCGGCTTGAGCGGCTGCCCATCCCCCTCCACGGGTTCTGGGAGGTGAGGGCGGGGCCGAGGCTGGTGGATGATGGCACCCAGTCGCGCTCTTTCACTCTGGGCGAAAGCCGCCTGCGACTGGAGAGCGACCCCTTCACCGCCGGCATGCAGTTCGGGCTCAAGGTGGACCTGCTCCATGACTTTGTGGTCCGCGAATCTCGCATCGAACTGCGCGAGGCCAACGTGGCCTTCTCGCCCGTGCCTTTCCTGGACGTGAAAGCCGGCCGGCAGATACTCACCTGGGGCACGGGCGACCTGGTCTTCATCAACGACCTGTTCCCGAAGGACTACGTGTCGTTCTTCATCGGGCGGGACGTCGAATACTTGAAAGCACCCTCGGACGCGGTCAAGGTGAGCGTTTTCAGCCACTATGCCAACCTTGACGTCGTCTACACCCCGCGCTTCGACCCGGACGTGTTCGTGACCGGCAAACGGCTCAGTTACTTCAATCCGCTCCTGGGCCGGCGGGCGGGCCAGGACGTGCGCATTCGCGCCAAGGAGCCGAACCGGTGGTTCCGCGACGATGAGGTGGCGGTGCGCCTTTACCGCACTTTCGACAGTTACGAGGTGGCCGGCTACGCCTACAGGGGGTTCTGGAAGAGCCCGGCGGGCGTGGACCCTGCCGCCGGGAAGTTCACGTTCCCGCGGCTGGATGTGCTCGGGGCGAGCGGCCGCGGACCGGTCGGGAAGGGCATAGGGAACGTGGAGTTCGGCTGGTACAGTTCGCGGGACGACCACGGCGGGGATGACGCCTTGGTGCGCAACAGCGAGTGGCGCTTCCTGCTCGGCTACGGACAGGACCTGCCACGCATCGCGCCCGAGTTCAGCGTGGGCGTCCAGTATTACCTGGAGCACATGATGGACCACGGCGCATACGGGCGGAGCCTTCCTCCGGGGCAGGACGCCGCCGACGAGAACCGCCACACGCTGACGCTGCGGCTCACGAAGCTTCTGCTGAACCAGGACCTGCGTCTGGAACTGTTCACGTTCTACGGCCTTTCCGACGACGACGTTCACTTGCGGCCCCACTTCGGCTACGACATCACCGACAGGTGGCAGATTGACGGGGGGGCGAACATCTTTATCGGCGACGAGGACCACACCCAGTTCGCCCAGTTCGAGCGCGACAGCAACGTCTACCTGGGCCTCCGCTACAGCTTCTAGCGATCCGGCGGCTTCGCCTTTCCCCCGGCCCCTCAGCGCGCGTCCATTCGCGCCTGGGCGGGGAAGCCGAATGCGCTGGACAACGGGAGGGCAGGCACTATAATCGCCTTCACGGGTTTCCATCCGATAGTCCAATCGCAGGGGACGGCAGGAGGCGGCGATGGCCGAGAACAAGCTGTACTACGGCGACAATCTCGATATCCTGCGTCGCTATATCGAAGACGAGAGCGTGGATCTCATTTATCTCGACCCGCCTTTCAAGAGCAACCAGGACTACAACATCCTTTTCCAGGAGCGGAACGGTTCCCGCTCTGCCGCCCAGATCAAGGCGTTCGAAGACACGTGGACGTGGGACATCGGGGCGGAGGAAGCCTACCGAGAAACAGTGGAAGCGGGAGGGTCGGTCTCGCGCTTCATGCAAGGGGTGCGGTCCTTCCTCGGCGAGACGGACATGATGGCGTACCTCGCGATGATGGCGCCGCGTTTGGTGGAACTTCGCCGCGTACTGAAGCCCACCGGCAGCATCTACCTGCACTGCGACCCCACGGCCAGCGCCCACTTGAGGCTCCTGATGGACGCGGTGTTCGGGGCAGCGAATTTCCGCAACGAGCTCGTTTGGAAACGGACACACGCTCATGGCTCAGCTCGCAGGATGGGACCAGTTCACGACATACTGCTGTTCTACACCGCCACAGATGACTATGTGTGGACCGACGTGAGGGTTCCTCACGATCCCGACTACCTGAGCAGGCATTTCAGGTACCGCGAGGAAGATACGGGCAGAGCTTTTCAGGCCATCTCTCTCACCGGACCTGGTACTAGGCGTGGCGAGAGCGGCGAACCGTGGCGGGGAGTGGATCCAACAGCCGCCGGTCGCCATTGGGCCTTACCCGGGCGCGTGCTAGAGCGTTTGGGCATAGCGGCTACGACGGTCCAAGAGAAGCTGGATTGCCTCGACGATGCCGGGCGCATCTACTGGCCGGCAAAACAGGCGGGCACTCCTCGCCTGAAGTGGTATGCCGACGAGTTGGAAGGTGTTGCACTGCCAGATGTGTGGACAGACATCCCACCAATTTCGGCTCAGGCTGCTGAGCGTTTGGGCTATCCAACCCAAAAGCCGGAAGCGCTGCTTGAGCGCATCATCAAGGCGAGCAGCAACGAGGGAGATCTTGTGCTCGACCCCTTCTGTGGGTGCGGCACCGCCGTTGTTGTGGCTGAACGTCTGAAGCGGAAGTGGATCGGCATTGACATCACGCACCTGGCCATCACGCTCATCAAGCACCGTCTGCGCGACGCCTTTCCGGACAAGGTCATCAAGGACGAGCGGGTAATCCGGGGGGTTCAATACGACGTCATCGGGGAGCCCGTAGAGTTGGCTGGTGCCGCGGCTCTGGCTCAGCAGGACCCCTTTCAGTTCCAGTTCTGGGCCCTCGGGCTTGTAGACGCGCGCCCGGCGGAGGAGAAGAAGGGCGCCGATAGGGGTATTGACGGACGCCTCTACTTCCACGACGAAAAGGACACGCGAAAGACCAAGCAGATCATCCTCCAGGTTAAGGCGGGTCACACGGGCGTCAAGGATGTGCGCGACCTCAGGGGCGTGATCGAGCGGGAGGACGCTCAGATAGGCGTCTTGATAACGCTGCAGCGGCCAACGAAGCCGATGCGCAGCGAGGCCGCCAGCGCCGGGTTCTACGAGTCGCCCTGGTGGCAGAAGAAGTACCCGCGGATTCAAGTCCTGACTGTCAGTGAGATCCTCAGGGGCAAGCGGATCGAGTACCCGCCGCGAACCAGCGTGACCTTCAAACAAGGCCCAAAGGCTAACCCGAACAAGACCCACAGGCAGACGAATCTGCACGAGGGCCAGGGCCAAGGTAGCACATGAGCACTACGCGGCTCCTCATCGCAGCCGGGGCGAGTGCTGAATGGGCTGTGGATTGATTGAACCGCATGGTGTGATCGGGTTGGCCTCCGCGTGCAACTGGACCGTTTGTGTTACGATGCTGGCGGAGAGTCGACACCCGCACGTGGGCACGAGTCGGAGAGGGGACTGCGCAGTGGCCGGGCCCTGGCACAGACTGGGCCGGCGGGTGGGCGTCTTGACGCTGGTTCCGATAGCTTTCCTGGCTGCCTATTCCCTTTTCTTTATCCTTTGCGCGTTGGCGCCGCGAAGTGTGCCGTGCATCTCGGGGTTCGTCGGCGTGGCGCAGATGCTGCTGATGCTGTTGGTCCTGGCGCTGCCCTGGGTGTGGCTCGTTTTCTGGGTCAGGGCGGACAGGTGGCGCAAGACGTCAACAGTGAGCGCGCTCTTCATCCTGCTGATGGCGTTTGCCGTGGCGATCGTCTCTTTCCGGGCCGTGGCGGGCCGCCAGCCCCCGACGTGCATATACGGCATCCCCGTCTTCCTGATGCTTCTGTCCGCTGCCCTGGTCCTTCGGGCCCATCTGCACCGGAAGTGGCGCCTGGAGGAGGCGCTCGCCCGAACGGACGAGGCGGATCCGTCTGCCGAGCCGTCTGCGGCGGAGAGCGAAGCCGGCCCGGCGTTCTTACGCTGAGGCGCCGGGGGCGGGACGGCTTTTCGAACGGCCCTACTTCTCGACCCTCTCATTCTCGTGAACTGCTTGCCAGGCGTTCGGACGGGACCTGCCCTTTTCCACCGCAAACTCTGTTGAATCCGTGAGCGCTCCGGTATAGACTTCCAGGCGGCGGTCCGCAAGTCCGTGCGTGCCGAGGGAGTGCCTTCAGGGAGAAACGAGGAGAGCCATGGCGGACGGGAAAACGCTCGTCGTCTATTACTCCCGCAAGGGGACCACGAGGAGGGTGGCCGAGGAGATAGCAGCGGAGCTCCAATGCGACATCGAAGAGATCGTTGACACCAAGGACAGGAGCGGCGCCCGGGGGTGGATGGGGGCTGCCAGGGACGCGCGGGCGAAGAACCTGGCCGTTATCGAAGACATCAAGCACGATCCTTCCTCTTACGACCTGGTCGTTGTCGGAACGCCGGTCTGGGCCTGGACGATGTCGGCCGCCATCAGGACGTACCTCGCCGAGAACAAGGGCCGTCTGCCGGAAGTGGCGTTCTTTCTGACTACGGGGGGCACGGGCATGAGGCGCACGTTCAGGCAGATGGAGGAGTTGTGCGGCAAGCCGCCCGTTGCCTGCCTCGGCCTGAAAGCGCGGCACGTCCGAAAGAAGGATCCGACGAAGAAGATCAAAGCCTTTGTCGGCAGACTGAGGGGATGAGCTGAAGGGGGCCGAGGCCCAAGAAGGCAGGCCCGGCTCATCGCGTCACGGTGGGGTCCGCCCAAGCGCAGGTGCTGGCGACCCAGGTCTGGCCTCCGACCGGCTGCGCCTTTAGCGTCAGGACGTTGACGCGGGGGATTTGCAGCACCATGTGAGTCCAACTGGATGCCGGCTCTTTCCACTTCAGAGGCGGGCTTGCCCCGAGGAGTCGCCCGTCCCCCCAGACTTCGAAGACGATCTCTTCTTCAGTGCGGGCGGGCCCCGTGTCGGTTTCCGGGCGCCCGCTCAAGCCGACCGTGGCGCTGAATCGCGTGAACCCCCGGTCCAGTGCGAAAGAGAGCGCGGAAGGCGGCTTGACGCCCAGGCCCCACTTGAATGTCTTCTCCCCCAGGCGAATGACCGTGCCCGTATAAGATCTGTCAAAGCCCACCGCACCCCGAAACTGGTCTATCGCGATGGGCCGCACGTCGGACAGGACAACGCCCCTTGCTCTGGAGTCTGCTGCCGACCTGAAGCGGGGGAATCCCTGCGGGACCAGCCGGTCGGCGGCGCGGGGATCCCGGCCCCATTCGGCGCCTCCTCCGGCCGGGCCTCTGCCGCGCGGGGCGTAGCGCCACTCATTGTCAAAGAACCCAACGGCCCGGAACGTGTCGGGGCCGACCGTCTTGCCGTCGAAGACAGCGTAGTCGAACCACTTGTACTTGCTGTAGACGCCCCAGTTGAACCAGAGTCCCGTGCGGTCGTAGGCCTGGTAGAGCGCGGCCGCCGTGTTGCCCGCCACCATTGCGACCATCCGCTGGGGGTTCAATGGGTTCGGATAGCAGATGAACAGCCCCATATCCTCCTCGGCAAAGCGCCGCTCTTCCAGCGCGAAGGCTCCCTCCTCGAACTTGATCGGCAGTCCGGCGGCCACCTTCTGCGACACTTCGTTCACTGCCGGCCCGCCCAGAAGCACCAGGTTGAAGTCAGCGATGTCCTCATCACTGACCTCGGCGTCTGGCTTCATGGCCCGAATCCCGCCATGGTGCTTTTCCCATTGTGCCTGGAAACGCCCCGCCTCTGCGCGCGTCATCCCTTGTCGCGCATCTGAGCCGCCGGCCGTGCCGTAGACAAGCAAGAAGGGATCGCGGAAGACGTCCGAGAAGGGACCGGACAGGCCTTTGCGTTTCAGCAATTCGCTTGCCTGAGAAATGCGCCACTGGCCCCGCCACTTCTCGACACGGAACTCGCCCTCGGCTACTTCTTCGGATAGGGGGAAATCCGTGCCGTCCACACGGACTACGCGGACTCCGCCGGGCACCTGGTCCGGCAGGACTGTCAACGCGCAAACGTTATCGGTGGTTATGTCAACTCGGCCGTCGCGCGCTTCGGCCTCCGCCGTCGAGAAGCGCACCGGACTGTCCAGGCGGTCCACCCTGAGCCACCATGCCCGATTGTGGCGCAGGTGCGCGGTCTTGTAGCGGATACGGCCTGGCGGACGGGCCGCGCGTTGGCCAAAGACGCTGCCCACGGCATATTGCTCGATCCAGGCCGACAGGCTCTGCGGGGGCGCCTGCGGGAATTCGAGGTACTGGGGCGAATATTTCAGCTCGAGGAGCCGTTCCACCATGGACCGTGTGTGTGCCACGGGCACGACCCCTGCTCTCGCAATGTGCGCGGCGACGATGTGACAGTGTTCGAGGTTCTCGGCATAAGAGACCGGGGAGAGGCTGGCGCGCAGGAACGCCCGCAGCGCCTGTTGCCTCGCTTGAGTGTCCGCATCTGCGCTCTGGTGCTGCGCCCACGCGGCGGGGTCGGTGCTGCCGTTGATGGCCACGATGCCGCTGAACAGGTGGGGGTAATGCGCGGCCAGATGCCAGCAGCCGGTCGCCCCCATCGCCTGGCCGACCAGATACACTCGGCTCCTGTCAACGTTGTAGAGCTGGCAGACTTCCTTCAGCACGGCCAGCACGTCGTCCTCTGCGAGGTGCATGTAGTCGCTGTCGCCTCGGCCCTCCGGCTTCACGGATATCGCCGCCTCGTAATAGGGAGCGTCGCGGCATTGGAATCGCTTCGGACCCATTCGGTCGTGCAAGGTGATGATCAAGGGGTAAGCGCGCTGCTCGGTGTAGTTTTCCGGCAGGCAAACGCCGTACGGCTGGAAGGTTTCGTCCACGGCTGCGTAGTAGCCGCGCAGAAAGGAGCGGCCGGTGGGGAATCGGACTGCCTGGCCGGCCTGGACCTTGTCGAAGTTCGCCTTCAGCTCTTCCAGGGTCCTCCTGCCGGCCTCGCCGGCCGCCCACAACTGTCGGTCTCCGGCCTGCTCGCGCAGGTAGCCCGCCTGCATGAGCAGCGCCACGGCGTCGCGCTGTATCCGGCCGCGTTCGGCAAGGGCCAGCTCTTTCAGCAGCTCGTGCTCGGCGCGCAATACCCCGACGGCATACTCGCGGACCTGCCGCTCGGTCCGCACGTAGGCCGTGCGTACCTGCTCATGCCGGTAGGTTCGGGCCAATCTGGTGACGGCGAACGCCCCCACAATTAGCGTCAGACCAATCAGAAAGTGCAGCCGAATCCTTTGCGGTTGCGCGATCACGGCTTTCGACATCTCCTGCCGCTTTGTTGGTGACAAAGCACGCGCCGGACGGCTCAGGCCCCTCTCAAGCAGGCTCGGTTAGTATAGCAGACGGGAACGCCCCGAGAAAGTAACCGCGCGCCGGCGGGGGGACGGGCGCGACAAGTTGGGGGGCCCAGCGGTTCAGTGCCATCCCCAGGAGGGCGCGACCTCGAAGAACTCAATGTTCAACTCGGGGAAACGCTCCCGCAGGATGTCGCAGAAGTGGCGCAGGCCCGGGTTCTCGCTGCCCTCATGGCTCGTCTCGATCATCGGCACCCCGCATTCCGCGGAGAACCGGAAGCCGTAGCTGCACGCCTCTCCGGCTATGAGCACGTCGCAACCCGCCTCCAGCAGCTTCTGCTGATAGCCCACGTTCACGAACAGGCCGAGGCCGCCCCAGGGAAGGCCGACGCGCGACACCGCCCGGTCCAGCCCGTCGGGCGCGGAGACCCGAACGTGGGCCATGCCCGCCCTCTCTTTGACGCGGTCGGCCAGCTCGCGCAGCGTGCATGGTTCGATCTCGTAGACCTTGGCCAGGCCGTCGGCCTGAACCGGCTCGCCCAGCCCGAGCTTTGCGGCGAAGTCGTCGAAGATACACAGTTCGTCGAGCGAACCGTGAAGCCGCACGAACGTGAGCCGATGGGCGTCGAGCAATTCCGCGCGCGTCCGGTTGATCCGCCACGCCTGCCAGCCCCCCGGCAGGTCGGTACGGTTGACGGCGTTGTAGGGGTAGTAGAGGCTCTCGTGACCGATGACGAGATCCGCGCCGGCCTCGCCGGCCCTTCTCAGCGCCTCGCGGGTTGCCATCCAGCACACGACGACGTTCTCGACCTCGTCCTCCGCCGAGCCGTGCTGCACTCCCTCGTCGGAGCGGAGGGAATGCCCGACTGACTCCTGGACGAACGCGATGATGTCGCTGACGGTGGCCATACCTGCCTCCCCTGAGCGGGTCACTTCAGTTCGGACACTCGGACCTGCGCGTCTCGCAGCCACTCCTCGTTCACCTCGATGCCCCAGCCCGGTCCTTCGGGCACTTTGACGGCACCGTTCTCGATCTCAAGAGGGCGCTCCAGCAGGTCGTCGGACCGGGCCGTGGATTCGATGCTCCACTCCTGCTCGTAGAGGCAGTTCGGCATGGCTGACGCGAAGTGCAGGGTGAAGAGCTGCACCATCGCCCGGTTGGCAGCGTGGGGCGTGCAAGCCAGCCCGAACTCGCGGGCCAGCATCGCCACACGCCTGGCCCGACAGACGCCGCCGATGTAAAGGATGTCCGGCTGCACGATGTCCACCGCCCGCATCGCAATCATCCGGCGGAACTGGCGGACGCTGATGTCCTGTTCGCCGCCCGCTACGTACACGTCGAGCGCCTTGGTCACTTCCGCTGTGGACTCGATGTCCGGGTAGGGGCAAGGCTCCTCGAAATGGAACACGCCCAGCGCCTCCAGCATGCGGCCCACGCGGATCGCCGTGGCGGCGGTGTAGCTGCTGTTGGCATCCACGTTGATGTGGACGTCGTGGCCGAGGGCTTTGCGGACGGTTTCCACGACGGCGCGGCTGCGGCCGGGGTAGACGTCCCGATCCCCACCCATCTTGCCGTGCCAGCCTGCCCCGACGCGGATCTTGACGCCCCGGAAGCCCTGCTCTCGCACCAGCCGTGACAGGCGCTCGGCCTCGTCCTGGGGGCTGATGTCCCGACGCATACTGGACCCGTACATGGGGACCGGGTCGCGCACCGGCCCGCCGAGCAGCTTGGCCACGGGCTGGCCGAACAGCTTCCCCTTCAGGTCCCACAGGGCCGTGTCCACGCCGCTGAGCGCCCGGCAGACGAACGCACCCGGGAACTTCATCGTCAGGTTCATCACCTTGTCCACGACCGCCTCGATCTTCAGGGGGTGCTCGCCCAGAACGAGCGGCGCCACCATCTCGTGCAGCACCTTCACCGTGACGGCCCCGCCGTAGGTGGAGCACTGACCGGTCCCGCTGTCACCGGTGTCGGTGTATATCCTGCACACGGGAATGTCGTTCTTCAGGTAGCTTTCGATCCTGGCGATTCTCACGGCATCTCCTTGGTCAGGGCGGCGAAAACGGTGGCAGACATTTCTGAGACCTCTTAGTCGAGCTTCAGCGTTGAAATTGGCAGTTGTTAGGTCGAGGCAGCGTTGTATACGTGTCACGTGGCCATTGCGCGTCCGCCGTACTGGTAGGCCCGATCCGCTTTCGTAGGGGCACGGCGCGCCGTGCCCCTACTTAACAAGGCCGAAACGGCCCTACCCGGAAGTTCGGTCTTGAAGCTCCACTAGACG
>DAOVRD010000369.1 GCA_030628375.1 Planctomycetota bacterium | reverse complement strand
CGGTGTTGCTGAAACGGAAGAAGGGCTTGGCCTCGAAGTCGGGATGGCACCAGTAGTTGTTGCGCGAGGTGAAGTCGCAGTATGCGTTCGCAGCGTTGCTGGCATCGGAGAAGTCCTGATTGGTGCCTGTGATCGGGCATCTCAGGCCGAGGTCACGCAGATGCTCCACCATCTCGTCGTAGTAGGCCACCTCCAACTCGTAAAGGAATCGTGTGATGGCATTCAGCCTCGCGGGGCTCCGCTCGCCCGCGTAGGGGGCGGACCGCAAGTCGTCGTGGAGGCTGCCGACCGGGAACTGCACGGTGCCCCGGCCGGGGTCCTCGTCCGGCAGCAGGGCGCACTCGGCCTTGGAGTTCGTCCAGGCTTCGGCCAGCCGATCCCGGCCTCCGAAACGCTTCAGCAGCCACTGGTTCCAGAGCCGGCCCAGGTCCTCCAGGTAGCTGGGCAGCATCAGGTCCGTGTAGGGAAGGTAGAACAGCGAGTTCTCGTTGGTTATCTCCTGCACCGCCAGTGCCGGCTCGTCCACGTATCGGTTGCCGGTATAAGGGTTTAGGTGGGTCAGCAGTTGGGTGGCGAACTCCTTCTGAAGCTCGATCATGCGCCGGTCGAAGATGCTGGCTCCCTTGATCGAATGCCTCCAGTGTGTCCCCATCCCGGCGGCGTCCCTTACGCCGTCTGCCTCCTGGAACGAACGATAGTCCAGCAGGTCGAAGTAGACGTAAATGCCTCGTTCCTTCAGTTGGGCCACGAAGTAGTCGTACCTATCCAGCGCCTCAGGATCGAGATGCCGCGAGTCTCCTTTGCCGTAGTCAATCAAGGCGCCCCACTCGGAATCCGGCGCGTGCAGGCGCAGCAGGTTGATGCCGTACCTGGCCAGTCGGGCCGCCAGCATCTCGGCCGTCTTCTTGTCCGGCGCGCAGTCGGGCCCGCCCACGTTCGTGCCGAAGAAGCGCGCCCGCGTGCCGTCTTCGAAGTAGAAGTGCCCGTCGTCCCTCACGGTCAAGAACCCGTGCTTGCCGGCCGGCGGGTCCAGCAGGAAGCTCAGGTCGATCTCCTCCAGCGTGGGATCGTCCAACGCGAACGCCCATTCGTACCAACCTTCGGTGTCGGTGAACTCCATCCGCAGCACCTCCTCTGTAAGCGTGGGCGGCCCCTCGCCGGTCGTCACCGCGACGAGAAAGGGCACTGGCCCGCCGTCCGCCGATTCCATCGTGATCTGCGCAATGGTCGCATCAGGTCGCGGGTTCGTCCAGGGGAAGATGTTCAGCCCCACGCTCGGGTTCTCGGCGTTGCTGCCGCGCCAGCCGGCGGCGCTCTCAGTGGTGTCGTGAGAGTTCCACCAGTCAACGGTCTCGTAACCGTTCCGCAGCGGCACTTCTTCAGTTGCGCCATCGGCGTACTCGATCAGGTAGCGGCCGACGGGTGCGCCCTCCGCGCCGCCCCATGCGCAGCCGTGCAGGAAGTAGACCACCTCGCACTTCCTGTTCACGGGCAGCACGGCCGACAGCGGCATGGTCTGTCGCCCGAGGCCCCTGAGCACGATGCACGAGCGGCCGGCGTTTGCCGCGGGGTCCACGATGTCGAACGGGATGGAGCGCCAGGTCTGCCGCCCCAGCGGCATCTCGCGCGCATCATTGGGCCCCTGGTCCGTCCAGCCGCCGGCGCCGTCCCCGGCAAGCTCGTCGCGAAAGCCCGTGTTGCACGCCGGCCGGATGTCCAGCGGCAACAGGTCGTGCGGCCAGCGATCTCCTTCGACCATGGAGACATCATCGAACCAGGCGCTTCCCCGGCCGCCCTGGAGGATCAGGTAGATTGCCACCGAATCGGCATTCTCAGGCGCCGTCACCGTCACGCTCCGCTGGACCCAGTCCGTCCGCCCGGTTACGGGTTCGGAAGAATCCTCGTGAAGCCATCTGCCGCCCGAGGACCACGCCAGGGTCAGGGTGGCCCTCCCGGCAGTCAGCTCTGTCTTTATCCAGCCGCGCAGCGAATACGTTGCTCCCCCTCGCGCGTCCCTGTGGGAGGCCTGCACCCACCGGCCCGTGTTGGCATGCCAGGAGTCGTCAGTCGGATGGCCTGAATCGTTCACACGCACCGATACCTGCCCCGAGTGGGCTACCGCGCGGTCCCACTGAGTCGTCGCGGGCGAATCGAAGGTTGCGGGCGCCCACCCGTCCGGCCCACCGTCCCGATTCACGTCCAACTCGAACGAGCCATTGGGGGCATAGTCAATCTGCCATTCAGCGCGGACGACGGAGGCGGCAAGCGCCGCCAGGCACACGATCACAAGCTGTAGACGGGTAAGGCCCATTCTGCCCTCCCTTCAACGGCGCCTGGCGCCGGAGGCACCCGCCACGTCCCGCGCCATGGCCTGCATCAGTCCGCTCTGGCGACGTTCGCCTTCTGCCATTCGTAGATTGACGGCACATGGGGCCGGGGCCTGGGCGCCTCGCCCAGCGGCAGCGCCTCGTTCCTTTCGAGACGTTCGGGCTTGCCCATGCCGGCGGCGAATGCGCCGTTGCCCCCGTACAGCCGGTTGCCGATCAGCTCCACGCCGATGCAGTCCGGCGTGGCCAGGAAGGCCATCGGCGACTTGTCGTCCTTGAGCACGAAGACGTTGCCCAGGATGGTATGGTCGAAACTGGCCGTCTTGGCGAAGAGCCCACAGCCCTTGTCCACCACGAACCGGTTGTGGAGGATCATCCAGCCCTCGTTCATGCCGCCCATCCAGAGGCCCGCGGTTTCGGAGGCGATGTCGCAGTTATAGACGACGTTTCTCGGCCCGTTCGGCCCGTGGGCGGTGTCCTCCGGCGGCGACGCCCACATCCCGTAGCCGTAGCCGCCGTGGCCCCTGACCGACGTCACGATGCACTGCTCCATCAGGTTCTCGTTCGTCCAGCCGGAGTGCCACTGGGCGTCGCTCTCGTGGAAGACGCTCTTGCGGATCACGTTGCCGCCGGCCGCCCACTGGAACAGCGGGGCATGGCGCAGCTTGAAGGTCTCCACATTCTCCATCAGGCAGTCCCAGCAGTGCTCCCAGCCCGCGTAGGCCGTCCCGCCGCCGCCCTTGAACCAGGCGTCGTCGAACGTGCAGTCACGGATCTCGCACCACTTGGCCATGGAGCCGTAGACGGGGAAGCGCCCGCACATCTTCACCGTCACCCCCTGCGCCCAGCAGTTCCAGGCGTGGCTGAACATGACGCTGCTGATCCACAGATCCTCCGTCTGCTCCAGGTAGAGGTCCTCAATGCCACAGCCCTGGATCGGCACGATCTTCTGCACGTAGGAGCCGTCTATGACGGGGAATTCGATGCGCAGCGGCTGGCTGACGGCAATGGTCCTGCCTTCGATCCCTTCGATGAGCACTTCGTAGCGACGGTAGGCGCCCCAGCGGCAGGCGTTCCTGGTGAGCTTCTTCCAACGGGGTGTGGCCGGGCCGTCAATGAGGACGTGGTCCCCGATGGCCAGTCCCTCTACGGTCTCCAGTGCGAGTGTCAGGTCGCCACGCTTGCCGTCCTCGGCCAGCTTGATCTTCGGGCCGGCCCATCCGGGCCCTTCAAAGGTGATGGCCGCCCGCGTGCTGGGGACGGCGCGCGCGTCGCCAGAAGAGGAGTCGAGGATGACCGGCATCTCGCACGTGCGTTCGGAGCCGTCCCGGTACCGGGCGATGCCCTTCAGCGTGCGTGGTCCGTCGGGGAGCCTGCCAACGATG
>DAOVRD010000264.1 GCA_030628375.1 Planctomycetota bacterium | reverse complement strand
GGCAAGGAATATCCCAGCCCCCGCAGGGGGCGGCAGAGCTGTTGGTTCCGTGGTAGAGTTCTGCCGCCCCCTGCGGGGGCTAACCTCAATAGGACACTCAGGTCCACGGGCTCAGGCCCGTGGCTATATGACTGCCGCCCCTGCGGGGCTGGTTACCGTGGCCCGCCGACTCAGCGTGAGGCTAAACAGGCAATGTGCCGGGAGGCCGTTGGTACGGCGGCCCCCGCGCCGGACTAAGGACGCTCCGCTTTGCGCGGGAGCCCGGAATTGCCTGCCAGAGGCTAACATCGCAAATGCCTCCGTGCCCCGTTAGCTTGAAACCCCGCGGGCGCCGTCCTACAATGCGTTGTTTTCCTTCGTGCAAGCCGCCAGACTGAGACGCCTCTGGGCGTCGGAAGGGAGTTGCCATGTCCACGGATGTCACCTATCTGATAACCCGGGCAGACGTCGAGAAGGCGCTGTTGATGCCGGATGCGTTGGAAGCGGTCGAGGCCGCGTTCAAGAGCTACGGGCAGGGCAGGGCACAGATGCCTCCGAAACAGTACCTGACCTTTGACAAGGGCGACCTGAGGTCCATGCCGGCCTACCTGCCGGACCTGGGGGCGGCCGCCGTGAAGAATGTCAACGTGCATCCGCAGAATCGGGGACTGCCCACCGTCATGGCCACCGTGACGGTGTTCGACACCGAGACTGGATTCGCTCTCGCCATAATGGACGGCACCTATCTGACCGCGGTGCGAACGGCAGCCGCCGCAGGAGTGGCCGCCAGATACCTTGCCAGGGAGGATTCGACGGTCGCCGCCTTCGTCGGAACCGGCAAGCAGGCGCCGGCCCAACTGGAAGCCCTCATGCTCACCGTGCCGGGCATCAAGAAGGTGCTGGCCTACGACGTGAAACCTGAGAGCGCGGAGAGCTTCGCCGAGAGGAGCGCGGCAGCCTACGGCGTCGAGGCCGCCGTCTGTTCCCTGGCCGAGGCCGTCGCCGGCGCCGACATAGTCACCACCACCACCCCGGTGCGCGAGCCCATCGTCAGGAGGGAGGACGTGCGACCGGGCACGCACATCAACGCCATAGGGGCGGACGCGGCCGGCAAGCAGGAGTTGGAGTTGGCCGTTCTTCAAGATGCGAAGATCGTCATTGACAACTGGGAGCAGGCATCGCACGGCGGCGAGATCAACGTGGCGGTCTCACGGGGGCTGATCGGGCGTGAGAGCATCCATGCCGACATCGGTGAGATCGTCGTCGGCCGTAGACCGGGCCGCGAAGCGCCGGACGAGATAACGGTTTTCGACTCAACGGGGCTTGCCATCCAGGACGTTGCCTGCGCCGCACACGTATACCGCCGCCTCACTTCGGACCCTGAGACAAGGGACAGCCTGCTCGCCATAGACTTCCTTAAGTGAGGCCGGGCGCACTGCCGGTAAGCTGTCCGGCCGGGAACCTTTTGAGCGGCTATATTTTCCGTCGAAGAGCATGTCGTCACCGTGACGGCGGCCAAATGGGGAACCCTGGCTAAATGGAGCATGACTGATGGCCGAGCGTAGGATTAAGCCTCCGCCTCGATGGTTTTTCTCGATCCTGGCTGTGGGGGGCTTCGTAGCCTGCGGGATCTATCTGGGGATGATTCGAGCAGAGGGTGTTTCAACGGGGCGCGTTATCCGCGCCGTCGGCTTTGGCGTATTGGGGTTGCTGATGCTGTGGGGAGTGCTTGGCAAGCGATAGGTTTCTGAATATAGGGGGCAATGGGGCTGGGACAAGCAGCATCCTGTCCTCACGCGCAAGGACTTCATGGGCGCATTCGAGGCCTGCCTTTACGGCTGGCGGGAAGGTGCCGGGCACGAGTTCATCGGGCCCACCAACGCCACCGACCTGTGGCACCTCAAGAAGGTCAACCCGGCGAGCATGGTGCAGCTGAGCGAGAAGCCGGTCGCGCTGGCCGTCCGCGCCATCCAATACTCGCCCCGCTGCCTCATGATGTAGGTTGATGCCCTCTACTGCGGCGGCGTCGTCCAGCGGCGGGAGCAGTTCACCGGCCCCAAGGCCGAGCGGGTGGAAGGGGCTCAGGTCTGATGCGCGTTGCGGCGGAAGAACTCGGCTACCTCGGCCTTGCCGGCCCTGCCTTCGGCTACGTCGCGAACCAGGGCCTCCAGCCCGGCCTCATCCGCCGTCACCTTCAGGTCATTCATGCGCAGGAACATCACTGCAGCGACCGCGCCGGTCCGCTTGTTGCCGTCCACAAACGGATGGTTCCCCACGATGTGGAACAGATAGGCGGCGGCCATCTCGAAGAGGTCATCGTGCAGATAGCCTTCTTCGGTTCCGGCGCGTGGCACCGCCATCGCGGATGCCAACAGGCTGACGTCGCGCATGCCCGGTTCGCCACCATAGCAGCCCGTTCAAAAACAAAGAGCTTCCGAAATAGTCAATACCTGAGCGCTCCAGGCTGCCGTATCTGTGTGGCACAGGCGCCTTGTAGCTCAGGCGCCCTCGCCTGAGTTCCGGCCATTCCCACCCGCCGCAGCCGAGGGCGGCTGCGCTACATTACGAGCCGGGCCTCCGTCGCTCCTGTCGGAGCTATGGACCCCAGAGGGCGGCTGAGCCACATTTTTCAACGGGCTGATAGCGCTCGATCTGGTCCTGATGGATGCGGACTACTTCCCACAGGTCCAGGAACAGGGGGGCCATCGGCTACTCCGCCAGGTTCTTCAACGTGCGCCCGAACTGCCTGTTCGTCTCCTTGAGAGCTTCCTCGAACTTCTTCTGGCGCTCCGGATCCCGTTGCGGCGCGAGGATCAGCACGTCCCCGTCCGTTCGGATGTCGATCGGCGTGTCCGGCTCAATGTGCAGCAACTCCAGGATAGGCTTGTCGATGATGAGCGCGTAGCTGTTCCCGTGCTTGGTGAGGGTTTTGACCATGGCGAGCTCCGAATGGCGTATACTTACCGTAAGCACATTGTATCACGCGCCGGTGGGGACGTCAACGGGCCATGGCATACCGAAGAGCACCGCGGCCGGCCCGCCTGACGCTGTCCGCTGCCTGCTGTCTACTGTCTTCCGGCTTGACACTCCCCGCCGGTCGCTCATAATGGTCCGCGGCGCCATGGGCTCTCTCGCGTCGAATCGGCAGGCAAAGGGGGCTGAGATGACGTGGAAAACGTGTCTGATGGCGATGGCCCTTGCGGCGATGTTCCCAGTTGCGGCGGTGCAGGGCGCCGATACGAGGCCGTTTGAGGGGTTCCGCGCCCTGGTGGTCGAGCCGGAGAACTTCTGGGGGTGGGATACGGCCGTCCTTTGCGCTCTGGAGGAGAAGGGATTCGACGTCACGTACGGCGCGATACCCGACGCCCCTGGGGCCCTCGACCGCTACGCGCTGGTCGCCCTGACCATAAAGCGGAACCTGACCGAGGGCGAGGCGAGGGAACTGGAGCGGTACGTCGCCGGCGGCGGGGCGGTCTACGGAAGCTGGGGCGGGCCGATGGGCAGCCGCGCTTTCCTTCGCGAAGTCTGCAAGGTCGGCGCGACGAAGAGCCAACGGCTCAAGAAGATCGTGTTGCTCGACAGCCCCCTGACGGCGGGGATCGCGGCTGGCGAGGTATCCCTGCCGGAATACGTGGGGCACACTCAAGTCGGTGACAGGGGATTGGAGATCGTCGCCGTGGAGCCGGTCGAAGGCGGCATCCCCGTGGCGAGGGACACGGCCGGGAACTGCCTGGGCGTGCTGAGCCAGCACGGCAAGGGCCGGACGGCGGTGCTCGGTTTCGGGCCGGAGCAGGACAAGCACTACGCGGACCCCGACCTCGGTCCCGCCATGATGGACAACCTGCTGGCGTGGCTCCTGGAGGAGAAGATCAGGAGCGGACGCAGGGAGTGGTCCGGCCGCATAAGCGTGTTGCTGCCCGCGCGCGCCGTTGTGCGCGAGGTGTTCCTGAACGGCAGGCGGCTGTCCGATCCCGCCATCAAGCGGATTGGCTCGGTCAAGACGGTCGAGTTGGACGTGCGGGGGATCGCGGAAGGGGAAGGTGCCGAGGTCCGCGTCACGTACGAGACGCTGCCGCCGGGACGGAACGTCGAGACGGTCATCCACCTGCCCTGGAACACCCTCCGCTCCGCCGCCGACTCGCCTGCCCGTCTGGCCGAATACCTGGAGTCACTGCACGTGACGCTGTGCCAGCCGCTGCTGCGGTCCGGTTTCGGGCACGCCTGGTACAAGGGGATGCCGCAAGACAGCCACGACGAAGTGCTCGTCACGCAGTACGAGGGGAACTTCCTTGCGGATCTCATTCGCGAGTGCCATGCGCGCGGCATCAAGGTGGTGGGCGGCATCTACTTCGACAATGCGACCCCCGTGCAGAACTACCCGGAGGTGGCACGGATTGGCAGGCAAGGCAATCCCGTGAAGGACCGGTACGGCCGGGTCCAGGCCTGCTTCAACAACCCGAAGGGCCAGGAGCACAGCCTCGCCACGGTGCAGCACCTGCTGGACAACTACGATCTGGACGGCATAAGCCTCGACGACAACTTCGAGCTGGACAAGGCGCAGTGCTTCTGCGACTACTGCAAGGCGGGGTTCAGGAAGTACTGTGAGGCCCACGGGATAGGTTACGAGGACCCCTCCGGGGCGTCCGCCATCGCGCAGCACTGGCGCGACTACCGGCAGGAAGCGACGCGAGAGCTGGCCGGCAAGGTTCGCCGGATAGCGGCCGCTCACGGCGTTCCGGCGGGCGGCTGGGTCAGTGCCAGCATGGGTTCGATGCATCTGGGGCAGGTCTTCGATTTCCTCGGTGGGATGGTCTACGCTCAGCCGCCGCGGGCCGCACGTGCCCCGCTCTCCGTTCTGGGCGAGTGCGATTTCATCTGCCTGCTCTGGGCGCCTCATTCGGACCCGCGGGGGATGGAGAGAGAAGCGCGGGAGTCCGTGCACGCAGGCTGCGCCGCCGTGGGCTTCTGGATCAGAGGGGAGGACGGGGGGTATGAGATGGATCCCGAGAGGTCCGAAGCAATGCGCCGGGCCCTCGGCGGTGTTGAGGAGGAATGGTTCAGGTTCTACAGGGAGAACGTGCTGAGCGGCGATGGCCGGTTTGCGATGGCGGGTGGCAAGGTGGGGGCGTCGGAGCTGACTCTGAAGGTCAGGAACACCGGCAGGAAGGCTGCCCGCCGGCCGGAGGGACCGCTCGACCTGTCGGGCCTCGAGGAGGCCCTCAGACCGCGGCGGCTGACGCAGGCTTGACAAAGCCGTATGCGCCCTGTAGTGTTGCGGTTAGGCGCGACGAGCGCTGAGTTGGCAAAGCCCCGTGACGCCCGCTGAAGGCCCGTGCGAGGCCGTCACGGGGGCCCTTGTCGTTCTCAACGGGAGAATTATAGTCATGCGCCGCACATGCACTGCCCTCGGACTTCTGGCGGCCCTCTTGCTCTCGCCGTGGCAGGTTCTGGCTGCCGAGCGCGTGGAGATCGAACTGAACGATGGGTCCATGATTGAGGGCGAGGTGCTGAAGAAAGACGCCAGGGTCGTGCATCTCTCGATCGGCGACCAGGTCATCTCGCTCGACCGGGAGGACATCAAGGAGATGAGGACGGTCTCCGGCGAAGACGAGGCCCTGAAGGAAGTCAAGGAATTCAAGCTCTACAAGACCGCGACGGGTTCGGTGAAGGCGATTTCGGCCCTGGCGGAGGAACTGGGACCGGCCATAGTGGTCGTCAAGACGCCGTCCGGGCTCGGCACAGGATGGTTCTGTGATCCCGCCGGCTACGTGGTGACCAATCAGCACGTCATTGCCAACGAGCGGTCCATCACGGTCACTGCCTATAACCGTAAAGGGGAGCGTTTCGAGAAGAAGGTGTTCAAGAAGGTGAAGCTGGTCGCCCTCGACGAGCACATAGACCTGGCCTTGCTGAAGATCGAGGAAGAGATCGG
>DAOVRD010000012.1 GCA_030628375.1 Planctomycetota bacterium | reverse complement strand
TCCTCTGAATCTTCGCACGAGCAGCCCCCGCACAGGAATAAGGCGGCCACAGCCGGCGCAACGGCCACCGTTGCAAGGAGGCGCCGAATCGCCATCATTGTCGTCCCCTCCATCGAACACCGAAGGTCGTTCTCTCCTCTACCTTTATTGTGCGGGCGCAGCGACGGTTTTGCAAGTATGCGTCCCCTGGTGTATGGCCGGTCCTGACGTTTCGCCCATCATGCCTCCGCCGCCGGAGCGGCCTCAGACGCACTCCCGCCCGTGTCCCCCGGTCCGCTTGAGCGCGCGACAGCGGGTCCTGACGACGCGGCCTTCCTCAGGTGATCGAGCCGCCCTTCGTCCGTCAGGTCGCAGCGCAGGGGGGTTATGGATATGCTGCCGGCTTCCGCGGCGGCCACATCCGAGCCGGGCTCGGGCGGACCGGCCCCCGTTGTCGAATCGAGCCAGTAGTGCACCCTGTCGAGGGGCGCCTCCGCACGCACGTACCTCCCCGGCGGGAAAGAGAGGTCCTGGCCAGTGAAACGTATCGGCGGCTCCTCGCCGGTGAGATGTGGTATGTTGACGTTGAACACGTGAGGCCCGGACAGTTCCCCTTCGCCCAACAGCATGCGCAGCACGCGCACAGCCTGCTGGGCCACGGCGTCCGCCCGGTCTGCGTTGCGCCGCGCGGTGGAGAACGCCACCGAAGGCACGCCGTTGAAACCGCCTTCCAGCGCCGCTGCAACGGTTCCGCTGTAAAATAAGTCTATCCCGGCGTTTATGCCAACATTTGGCCCGCTGACAAGCAGGTCCGGAGGCGAATCATACACCTCCAGGAGGGCGAATTTCACGCAGTCGGCCGGGGTGCCCGTCAGAGTCTGCACCGGCGTCCCGTCGGCGAGCCGCGCTGTTCCGGTGCGGACCGGCACGATGTACGTGATGGCATGACCGACGGCGCTGCACTCCTGGGCCGGACAGACCACCGTTACCTGTCCGAATTCCGTCAGGGCCTTTCTGAGCGAACAGATGCCGGGCGTGAAAGGCCCGTCGTCATTTGTGAGCAATACCTTCATGGGGGAGTCGCGGGACTCGTGTGTCCGTGGGCTGCGTGCGGCTCGGGTTATTCCTGTGTGAGCACCTGCACGGCGTGCTGTGGATCGCTGGTCCGGAAGATCAGGTTACCTGAAGGCTGGCCTTCCGATGCGGTGCCATAGGCGTACTCGATGTTCACGTCGTTGTCGGCCAGACGCCTGGCCACGTCGGCCAGGGCGCCGGGGCGATTCGGCACTTCGACGACGAGCACGTCGCTTTCCACGACCAGCATCCCTGCGTCTTCCAGCATGCTCAGCGCCTCAGAGGGCTTGTCCACCACGATGCGCACCACGGCGTGGTCCACCGTGTCGGAAACGGTGAGCGCCACCAGGTTGATGTCCTTCTGCGCGAGGGCCTCGCACACCCTTGCCAGGGTTCCGGGCTTGTTCTCCAGAAACACCGCCAACTGGTTCTCTACGCGCATGACGGATGCTCCTCTCCTCAGAAGGAAGTTACGTAAGGCCTTGGCTGGCACCGGCTTGCGCTGACGCATGTTGGGACTTTGCCGGGCCTCTATTGTCGTTCATGCTAACACAGCCCGGCGGACCCGTCAAGCCGGGCGCCCGGCCGCTGGGGCTGGTCGGCGGCAATACAACGGCCTTAACAGGATGTACAGGATTTACAGGATAGACTGCGGCCGTTCCCGGCTCCCCGCCGGGGGCGCCATAAGTCCCCGAGCACCGGGCGAGACGGCCGGCCTACCCGCGAAAAACAGGGAACATCCGCGGCGAGGATCCCTCGACCCCGACCCTCCGCCCCTCAAATATCCGTAAAGCGCGGCCAGCGACCGCCCCGAGCGGGCATCAAGGCGCTGGCGGCAACGAAGCCGACTTCGGCCGAGTTCCAGCGAAGCGAGAGTCCAGGCCCACTGTATGTCAATGAGCGTGCCAAACCTGGCAAGTTTGTTTTGTCAAGAGCCCTTGCTCACGATCCGCCGTGCAGCCAGGGTGCCTGCCAGAGCGCACAACGCCAATTTGAATATGTAGTTGTATGCGCTATTTCTGGCCGCTGACACCGGCCAAATGCTCCGAATAGCCCACGACCGCCTTTCGCAGAAGTCGCCTCTCTCTTTCTCTGTTACCGTTTCTCACTTTCTCTTACTCTTACTCTTTCTCTTCCTCTCTTTCTCCGTCTCTGCCGGCCCACCTTCGGCTCCTGGCAGTCGGTTGCCATCGTACCGGCATTATAGCCGATCCCCGGACGCAGTGTGTCCGATGAGGGCGCTGGGGACCTCAAAAATCGCTCGAACTGCCCGCCATGCCCAGAACATCCCGGAACCTCTTGCCCTGCGCCTCACCCATCGTCCGATACCTCCTTGCTTGAGTAGCCTCTACAAGGAGTTATCGGACAAACCCACCCACAATTGAATGGCCCTGCCGGAGGCGCAAGCGTTTTGCAATAGCCTGCCGCAGGTCGTATAATTGATGCGGTATAGGCGGGTGCGTGTCCGGAGGGGGTTCGGCATCCTCGACGGTGCTGGAACTGCTTCTTGCGGATTCAGGAGAGCATGAAATGTCCGTCGTTTGGCTGCCGGGTGCAGGGGCCTTCACTCTCGCCGTGTTGGTCGGCCACTGGGAACTCATAGCCATTCTCATCGTCGCGCTGCTCATTTTCGGGTCGCGTTTGCCGAAGGTGATGCGCTCCATAGGCAGGAGCATAACGCAGTTCAAGAGAGGCCTGCGCGAGGCCGAGGACGAGATTGCGTCTGCCGCCGAGGAAGTCGAGGACGAGGGCGGCGCGGACGATTCGTCCTCCCCTGCCGGGTGACGGAACTGCACTTGACCCACGCCCCGGCCATCATCCGGTCGGGCTGTCTGCCCCCATTCTCTGCCAGGTTTCGCTATGGCCCTGCTAGTCTGGAAAACCGACGACAGTGAGTTCCGGCGCAGATTTGCCGGTCTCATCAAGAAGCTGAGCCTCGACGAAGGTCTGCGCGCCGCGGGGAGCGACGACCGGGAACCGCCCCGGGAGGTGGTCCGCCGCATCGTTGAGGACGTTCGGGCGCGCGGCGACGCTGCCGTGCTGGAGTACACGGAGCGCTTCGACGGATGTGCTCTGAGGCCCGAACAGTTTCGGGTGGGCGCCCAGGAGATCGAGGCCGCGCTCGCCAGGTGCCCCGACGACCTGCTGGGCGCCATGGAGTTCGCCGCGGAGCGCATACGCGGCTTCCAGCAAGCTATCCTGTTGCGCGATCCGCCGCCGATTGCCGAGGGCGGACGCACGCTGAGCCTGCGCTACCGACCCGTTGATTCCGCCGGCATCCACGTGCCGGGGGCCAGCGCGTCCCTTGCTTCGAGCGTGCTCATGGCGGCGGTGCCGGCGGTCGTTGCCGGGGTGGGCCGCATAGCGATGGTCACGCCGCCCCGCCAGGACGGCACTGTCTCAGATGACCGTCTCGTGGCGGCAAGAGTGGCCGGAGTTCACGAAGTCTACCGCGTCGGAGGCGCGCAGGCTATCGCGGCCCTTGCCTTTGGCACCGAGACAATCCCCGCCGTGGACTTCATCGCCGGCCCGGGGAACATATACACGATGCTTGCCAAGAAAGAGGTCTTCGGGCAGGTGGGCATCGAGATGCTCCCGGGGCCGAGCGAAGTGGTCATCATCGCTGACGAGTCGGCGGACGCCCGACATGTTGCGGCCGACCTGATAGCCCAGGCCGAGCACAACCCCGGCTCGGCGGTGCTGCTGACCGACTGCGAAGAGCTGGCGGATGCGGTTGTGGCTGCAGTGGAATCTCAGGTGGCCGCCCTGCCCCGCGCCGGGGCCGCGCGCACGTGTCTCGATGAGTACGGCGCCGTTATCGTGGCCTCCTCGCTGGCCGAATGCGCCGACCTGGCAAACGAACTCGCTCCCGAGCACCTGGAGATCGTTACTCGCGATCCGGAGCAGGTCGCCGAACAGGTGCGTCACAGCGGCGCCATCTTCCTGGGGCCGTGGTCGCCTGTGGCGGTGGGCGACTACGTGGCCGGGCCGTCCCACATCCTGCCCACTTCGGGCACTGCGCGTTTTTCCAGCGGCCTGAGCGCCAACGACTTCCTCAAGCGTTCCAGCGTCGTCTGCTACGACCGTGAAGCATTGCAGAAGGACGCGCCGAGCATAGCACGTCTGGCCCGGTGCGAGGGCCTGGAAGGGCACGCCCGTTCTGTCGAGCTGCGCGGCGCCGAAGGCGAGGATCAGGAGTGAACTGAGAGCAACGGTTCACGGATTCCTCATTCCGCTCGCTCCTACTCGTCCCTGCTGGGCAGGCCATCCATGCCGTGGCGGCGGGCCTCCTTCTCCATCAGCTTCGTCATGGCCTGCTTGACGTCGTCGGGCAAACGTGACGGTTCGTGCGAGGCCAGGAGTCGCTGGATTTCCGAGCGGGCGCGTTGTCTCAGGGTCGCGGCTCCCTCCTCACGCCAGCGCGTGCGGTTCGTGCGGCTGATGGTAGGACCGGTAAGGAGGTGCTCTTCGGGGAGGTGGCGACGGGTGTGGTCGGAGATCAGCAGATGCCCGTCGCGGAGGAGTTCTTCGAATCTCGGCAAGGCGGGGAAATCTTCCTTCGGTTCGATGCCGCGAATCATGCGCAGCGTCATGCCGCATATCTCGTTGTCCAGGACGAGCTTCTCGGTGCTGAAACAGCTCTCGAAGTCAAGCATTCCGGGTCCGGAGATGTTGTTGACGCCGGACAGAGCGGCCAGCGTCGCGCCCATGGCCGTCTCGAGGCCGGCCTGTGCGTCGAGCTGCTTTGCGTCGCTGAGGGCCATGTAAGCCTGCGTCGGCAGCCCGAGGTGCTTGCCGATCTCATTGTATGCGCAGTCGATCATCTCAGTTTCTATGGCCCCCATCGGCGTCGTTTCATAACGCACGTCGAAGACCGCCGGAGAGCCGCCGTAGAGGACGGGCGTGCCCGGATTCGTGAGCTGACTGATCGCCAGGCCACTCAGGGTCTCGGCCGTGTGCTGCACGAGGGTCCCCACGAGCGTCACCGGGGCGACGAGGCCGGACAGCGGCATGGCGACGTACTCGACCGGAATTGACCACCGCGCGCAGTCGGTCAGGTTCTGCGCGATGACGTTGCTCCACTTCAGCGGTGCGGTCGGCGCGCACGAGAAGATCGTCAGCGCCTCTTCCCGCAGCGCGGACTCGGTTCCTCGGACCGCGAGCTGCAGGTCCTTCATCACGTCGAACGCCTCGATCGTGAACGCGCCAGTGACGACCGGCTTCTCGCAGTAAAGGAGGCTGAGGTAGAGGCGGTAGCTGTCCGAGATCTTCTCGTGGACGTCCGCCGGGATCATAGCTGTGCTCTGCGAGGCGATGTGGTCGAGCTGGCCCACAACCTTGGCGTATGTGACGTAATCTCCCGTGGTGGGCCTGCGGATCTCGTTGGTCGCGCCGTCCAGCACGTTGATGGCCGTGGAACCGGGCGTGTAGTAGACGTTTTGCCCTGAGAGATCGTGCGTTTCCTTGCCAAAGACGTCGTAGAGCTTGAACGATCGCGGCGCCGCCGCCAGCGCCTTGTCGAGGATGTCCTCCGTGAACAGGACGCGCCCGCTGTCGGCACTCACTTTCGCGCCGTGGTCGGAAAGCATCGCCACCACGCCCTCATGGGCGATCTTGACCCCCAGCCTGCAAAGGACGTCCCGCGCCTCCGCGATGATGCGCTGGATTAGCTCGTCACTGAGGAACCGGACCACGGGTCTCATCTTCTTGCTCCCTTCGCGCCCGCTACGGTTGCCGCCCGGCTGCGTCCTCGTCCTCTTCCAGGGGCGGCATGCCGGGCGGCGGCTCGTCCTCGACCGGGCCGAATCCCGTCGAGCGGTACATGACGACGCTCTCGGCCTCAATCTTCTTGCGGATCCAGCGCTTGAGAAGTTCACGCACCGCAGACCGGCTCGGGGGAGCCAGCAAGAGGAATCCGACCGCATCGGTGATCAGGCCCGGCGTAATGAGGAGCGCGGCGGCCAGCAAGATCAGAACTCCGTCGAGCAGGCTGTCCGCGGGCAACTCGCCGCGTGCAACCTGCTCCCGCATTCTGGCGAGCACGCGCAGTCCCTCTCGCCGGGCCAGGGCAGCTCCAAGGATGCCCGTCGCGACGATGATGGCAACAGTCAGCAAGAAGCTGCCCCACAGCTCCGTCAGCCTGACCAGAAGGAGAAGCTCGACCAGGGGAACGATGGTCAGCAGGAGTATGAGTCTCCAGAGCATTCGCCCGGCCTCCGCTGGGAGCTGTCGGATTTGACGGCGCTATCGTCGTGCGAGTAGATTGAGTGCTCGCCAGATGCGTCTCCGGTGTCCACATTCTACGGGATTGCGGGTCCGCTTTCAGCCAGAGGAAGGAGCGAGATGGTCCGGTGTCCTCGATGACTTACATCGTCGGCGCGTTGGTCGTCGCAGCGTTCCTGCTGGGATTCTGGGCTGTCTTTGTCGAGCGGCGTCTGTTCCGCGTGCGGCGGGTTGTGCTCGACGCCGACTCTCTCGGCTTGCCGGAGCTGAAGATCCTTCACGTGACCGACACCCATTTCCACGGCCACGACGAGGCGATACTGTCGTTCTTGCGGAAGCTGAGTGAGAGGGAGGAGTTCGATCTGGTCTTCTTCACCGGCGACCTGCTGGACACGCCCCAGGGCATGGGCAGTGCCGAGCGGGCCGCTGCCCTGTTCCGCCCGCGACTCGGGAGCTTTGCGGTGCTCGGGGGGCACGACTATGTTCATATCGGTGCAGTGGAGACCTACGCGTGTCTGTTGCGCAGGCGACGGCCCCAGATTCCCCGGACGCACGGCCTGGCCGATGAGCTGGTTCAGCGGCTCAAGGAGCGCGGCGTGTGTGTGATAGAGGACGCTAACGTGCAGCTTGCCGGTCCTGATGGAGGACCCTTCGCAGTTGTGGGCCTGCGCGACGCCTGTGCGTTCGCTCCCGATTTCGACGCGGCGTGGGCCGGGATACCCTCTGACCTTGCCGTGATCGTCATTGCGCACAGCCCGGATGTCCTGGCTGACGCATGCGCACGCCGCGCTCGCCTGGCGTTCTTCGGGCACACGCACGGTGGTCAGGTCCGCTTCCCGCTGATCGGTGCAGTGGTGACTCGTGCCGATCTTCCCCGGCGCCTTGCCAGCGGCACGTTCCGTCGGGGAGGAACGATCTTTGCGGTCAGCAACGGGCTCGGGACAGCACGAGCGGCGCCCTATCGTCTGCTTTGCCGCCCGGAAGTCACGGTGGCGCAATTGAGACGTTCTGCGCCGGCCGAGGCGCTGACCGCGCTGCAGGAGGCAGGCCCTTCCTCCAACTCCGGCCAGAGCACGATTGACAAGGGGTGCGGGAGTGGCTAACATGGAGCTTTCGGGTCCATCGGCTCTGCCTGCTCGTTGCGGTGATTGGTGCCCAGGGAGCCCTGGCCCTTCATGAATCCTGTGGGAGATCAGCGGTAGGTGGCCAAGCGCAAGAAAACACCGAGGCCCACTAAAGGTCGCTGCCGGTTCTGTCGCGACAAGGCGAAAGCCATAGACTACAAGGATCTTGGGAACCTTCAGAGGCTCATGTCCAGCCAGGGAGCGCTGTTCGGTCGGAGGCGCTCGGGCAACTGTGCGCGTCACCAGCGCATGGTGAAAGTCGCCGTGAAGCGTGCAAGATCGGTGGCGCTGCTTCCCTACGTGTAGGGCTTCGGGCCCCCCTGCTGCGCGTTCATTCTTTTCCCCCGCCCTGCTCTGCCGGATGGCTATGATCCGGCGTGTGTCAACAGCCGCGCGGAGGCCGGCCCGGGCGATCGCCTGTGGCGTGCTCTGGCGCCCCCTGCAAGCCTCCTGTTCCGGTTGACTTTGAGCCGTTCGTGCTCAATAATACCTGCCGCAGATGGAGAGGTCCGTCTGCTTTCGGTGGGCGCAGGGCCGACGGTCGCCGAGTGTGGACGGAGTTGGAATACGCCGAGGAGAGGTGGTCGTGGCTCACACGTTCGAGGGCTGCTACACGGCTTCCGTGACGCCCATGACGGGCGAGCGGGGCGAGTGCGTTGACTATGAAAGCCTGCAGCGATTGGTGGAGTTCCAGGTGGCTGCGGGCGTGAGCGGAATCCTCGCTGTGGGGACGACCGGCGAGAGCCCTACCCTCAACTGGGAAGAGCACTCCGAGGTGATCATCAAGATGGCCCAGTTCGTGGGCGGCCGGTGCACCGTGATCGCCGGGACCGGATCCAACAGCACCGAGGAATGTCTTGCCAGCACGCATCGTGTGGTGGAACATGGCGTCGGGGCGATCCTGCTGGTGGAGCCGTACTACAACGGCCCCAGCTCCATCGAGATCAGAAAGGAATACATGGCGCCCGTCGCGCGGGAGTTCCCCGGTGTGGAGGTGATCCCCTATGTCATCCCCGGCCGAACGGGCACCCAGTTGCTGCCGGAAGATCTGGCCATTCTGAAGGAGCAGTGTGCCAACGTCAATGCGGTCAAGGAGGCAAGCGCGAGTCTGGACAACATGCAAAGGACGCGCGAAGTCTGCGGGCCGGACTTCGACATACTCAGCGGAGATGACGGGCTGACCCAGACCATAATGACCGATGGAACCGTCGGCGCCAGCGGCGTCGTCAGCGTAGTGTCCAACGTTGCCCCCGCAGCCGTTCAGCAGATGACCCGCGCCTTTCTTGATGGCAACGTCGAAGCGGGCAATCGGCTGGCCGGTGCGCTGCGGCCCCTCTTCGACATCGTGACCGTTAAGACTCAGGAGGACAGTGCCTACGGCAAGCGCCTGTGCAAGGCGAGGAACCCGCTGCCTGTCAAGTCTCTGATGCGGCTGTTGGGCATGCCGGTGGGCCCCGTGCGTCGACCCCTGGGTAAGATGACGCCGTCGGGCCTCGAAACCGTCGTTGATGCCGCCAGGAAAGTTTGGATGAATAGCCCCGAGGTGTTCGAGCCGCTGGCCAAGGCGTTTGCTGTGGACATAGAAGAGCGGCTGTCCAATCTTGAGCGCCGACGCGGGCTGTGCTACGAGGACTGAGAAGGGCCCGCGGAGGCCGTGCTGTTCTGCTTATACCGGCGGGCTACTGCTTGAAGAGGAGAGATGATGGAGGAAAAAGTGAAGCGCACCAAGCTCGATGCGCTTTTCAGTCAGATGCCCGGCCTGGAGGCCAGCGACCTTCACCTGAAGGTCGGCAACCCCCCTATCTTCCGCTTGAGAACCGAACTGCATCGAGCCAAGACGGAGCCGCTGACCCTGAAACAGATCTCGTCGCTCGTGGAGGAATGGCTCGGCAAGGAGAAGATGGCCGAACTCTACGAGAAGGGGAGCCTGGACATTGGCCACGATTTCGGACGCGGACGGGTCAGGGTCAACATTTTCCTGCAGAGGGGCCTGATCAGCGTGGCCGCGCGGCTGATCAAAGAGCAGATCCCTTCTTTGGATGACCTGCACCTGCCAGCGGCTCTGGAGCGCATAGTGGACGTGCAGCAGGGCCTTGTTCTGGTCTGTGGGGTCACGGGTTCGGGCAAGTCCACCACGCTGGCGTGCATTGTCGAGATGATCAACCAGAAGCACCGGCGTCACATCCTGACCATTGAGGACCCGATCGAGTACCTCCACCGCGACGGCAAGTGCATCGTTAACCAGCGGGAGATCGGGATAGACTGTAAGGATTGGTCGGATGCTCTGCGGGCTGCGGTGCGCGAGGACCCGGACGTTATCCTGGTCGGTGAGATGCGCGACCAGGAGACGTTCCAGGCCGGACTCACGGCCGCTGAGACCGGGCACCTGGTGTTCGGGACGATGCACACCTCCAGTGCCTCCAGCACAGTCTCCCGTATCCTCGATCTGTTCCCAGCGGAAAAGCACAACCTTATCCGGCAGGGCCTGGGCTTCAACCTGAAGTGCATCGCTTGCCAGAAGCTCGTCCCCTCCATCATTGACGTTCCGCTGGTGCCGGTTGTGGAGTTGATGTTCGCCAATGCTTCCATTCGAAAGGCCATCGAAGAAGGGGAAGACGCGCGCATCGCCGACCTGATCGGTGTAGGCCAGGAAGAAGGGATGCAGGGGTGGACGCAGGCTTTCGTGTACATGGTGCATGGCGACTTGATAGAAAAGAAGGTGGCCCGGCAGTACGCTCCCAACAGGGACGCCCTGGAGATGGCTCTCAAGGGCATTGACATCGCCCATCGGGCCATTGGTTGAGAAGCGAAAGGGTCTGAGAATATGGTCCGACATTCCTTTCGCCGGATAAGTAGATCCACGGGGGTGGTCGTCGCAGCGGCTCTCCTTGCTATGGTGCTGGTCTCGGAGGTCGCGGTGGCTCAGAATGCTCCCGCGCCGCCCGCTACGGGTGCGGAGGTGGAGGCTGGGGGCGCCCCTGAGGCGGCGGTCTCCAAGCCGCCCATGCTTTTCTACGCGAATCCCCTGTGGCTGGCTCTGGTCATCGTCAGCGTCGTCTTCTGGCTCTACGTGACCGCCTGGGTCGCTGATGACGCCCGGGGCGCGGGGCTGGACTTCCCGATGGCCGCCGCGCTGCATATGGCGGGCGGAGGCGTGGGGATCCTTCTGACACTTCTCGTGCACGCGGCGTTCGCGTTTCTCATGATTGCCCTTGTGCTCACGTGTTTCACGGTGTACATCGTCGGGAGAAACAAGGTAGTGCCGGAGCAGTTTAAGTTCCTCGGGGCTGCACACCGCCAGCAGTTGCTGGCCAGGACGCCCGTGCTGGGCAAGCTGGCGGGCATCAAGCCCAGGCTCCAGGTGGCGCGAGTGGCCATCCCGGTGCGGAACGCATCGGGACACTCTCTGGAAGAGCTGAGGATAGAAGAGCCATCCCTGGCGGAACCGGTGGGGATCCTGGCCGATGTTATCGCGCGGGCCGCTTCCACAGCCACTCGTAAGGTCAGGTTGCAGCCCGTCGGAGAACAGTACATCGCGCAGTTCATCCTGGACGGCGTTCTGCACAACGTAGAAGCGCTGGACGCGGAGCTCGGCCAGGATGTGCTGGCCTGTGCGTCTCAGTTCATGGGGCTGAGCAAGGGCGGAAAGATGCGGAAAGGCTCGGCGAAGCTGCACGTCGAGTTGCCAGGCCAGGGCGAGGTCGAGATTGATGCGACGATCACTTCCTCGGGCGGCAAGCCGGTCCTGGTGCTTGACATGCCCAGTTGGACGGCTGATCTGTTCAAGGCCGGGCTGGAGGCCCTTGGCGTGCACGAGGTGCTGGTCAAGAGGTTCAAGGCTGCAGTGGATCAGAAGAGAGGTGCGCTTGTCGTCTGCGGGCCGCCCGGGTCTGGCAAGACTACGACCCTCTACAACGTGGTCAGAACACTGGACGTCTTCACTACCGACATATTCGCGCTGGAGAAGCAAGAGGAATACGAGCTGGAGCACGTGAGGCGGTTTGCCTTTGGAGGGGGCAATCCTTTCGCCAAGGTTTACGTCGAGATGATGCGGGAGGGGCCCGAGGTCATAGTGTTCGGCGAGATTGAGGCGGCCGAACACGCCGAGAAGCTGCTATCATTCGCGGCTGACGAGGGCCTGCTGCTGGCCGAGTTGGAGAGCACCGATGCTCCCCAGGGGTTGCTGCGTCTGGCTGAGGTGGCCGGCGCCGAGCTGGTGAACCGGTCCGTGAGTTGCGTGGTGGCTCAGCAACTCTTGCGCAAACTGTGCACCAACTGCCGCGAGGAGGTCGAGCCCAATCCGGCAGTGCTGAAGAAGCTGAACATCAATCCGGCCACCCCCGCCGTGTGGTATCGGCCGGTCGGCTGCGACATGTGCCTGAACTCGGGATACAGGGGGCGCACCGGCATCTTTGCGTTGCTCATTGTGACCGATCCGATAAAGGAAATCCTGACGAAACCGGATGCCTCAGTTGGAGCTATCCGCCAGGTCGCCGGCAAGGCCGCTTTCAGAACCATGTACCAGGACGGAGTAGCTAAGGTGTTGGCCGGCATCACCACCCTGGAGGAGGTCCGTCGGGTGCTCAGGAGACCATAGCCGAGCCATTAGCCATTTGCGGGGAATTCGGGGAAGGAACAAGATGACTACCGTTATTGCTGTGCTCGTCGTTCTGGCCCTGCTGGGTTTCATGGCTTTCGCGGGATTCAGGGACGGTGTGTTCTTCTCGACCTACGCCCTGATGCGGAACCTGATCGCGTTCCTGTGCGCCATGACCTTCCGGGAAAACCTGGCCCGTGTCATGGAGGGGCTTATCAGCGGCGAGCATCCGGCCCATGACTACTTCGTGCTCATATCCTTTGTGGTGATACTGGGGGGCGTGTTCCTGTTCGGCCGGTTCCTGAAGGTGCGGTACACGGTTCCCCACGTTCCCTGTCCCGATCTTGTGGACAAGATCGGCGGCTCGACCGTCGGGCTCGTTAATGGCGCCGTAGTCGCTGGTGTCCTGCTCATCGCTTGGTCCCTGGTGCCCTTCGCCAAGTATATCCCGAGTGACCTCGGCCGCGTTCACATCAAAGCAAAGGTGCTTGACACGGGGGCCATCATGCTCTGCTACTACAAGTTCGCAGAGGAAAGAATGGGCGGTAACGTTCCTTTCTTGCTCGACGATGAGAAGATCGCTGAGGACCTGAACAACAACGGACGTGCCGACCCGGGGGAGGGTTTCCACGATTCCAACTACAACCGGAGATGGGATCGGGGGTGGATGTGGAAATATCGGAACCACGCGTCAATCACCCCGGAAGCGGTTGAGCCCCTAACGTTCCCCACCACCGAGTAGCTGTGCGTACGGTGCGCCCTCTAGCTGCTTACATCCTCACGCGGGGCCATCCCTTTCGAAGCAGACCGATCCCGCTGCACCTGACCCGGAGGACGGGCGCTGGTCTTCCACGCAGCCGTGGCGATGACGGCTGTCCCCCAGCCTTTTCCTGTAACCTTCATACGGGTGCGGAGGCGGACGCCCTTCTCTCGGCACGGAGACACGCCGCCGATGCAGTAACTGCGCCCTGCCAGAGCGATGACCGACAGAGAAAAATGGCTGAGGAATGTGGAGTTCCGCGGGTGTGATGCGATACCGTGCACGGTCTACGTGTCGGCCGCAGTCTGGCGTGCCTACCGCGACTACCTGCCGGAGATTGTCGAGAGGTACCCGGACATAGACGTTAGTCCGCCGCGGCCACCGGACGAGGAAGACCGCTTCACGCTCAGGGAAAGGCGCGGCGAGCTGTGCACGGACGCGTGGGGCTGCGTCTGGGAGAACCTTCAAGACGGCATGGTCGGCCAGGTCACGAAGCCCGCGCTGGCCGATTGGGAGAGCTTGAGCGGGTACGATCCCCCCTCCCCCGCCCGCACAGACCACTTCGAGCTCAAAGACTGGGACAGAGAGCGCAGACTCATGAGCTCGGCCCGGGAAGCCGGTGCCCTT
Organism: Planctomycetota bacterium; assembly: GCA_030628375.1. Lineage (GTDB taxonomy): Bacteria > Planctomycetota > Brocadiia > SM23-32 > SM23-32 > DAOVRD01. The sequence continues at coordinate 12,589 of DAOVRD010000012.1, read as the reverse complement.
GCGCGTGGCGCTGTAGACCACGGTTTCTTCTTCCAGAGGCTTTGCTACCTGCGCGGCTTCGAGAACCTGATGGTGGACATGGCGGCGAGCGATCCCCGCCTGGGTTCGCTTTGCAGGATGGTCCTGGAGTTCAACAAGGGGCTGGTGCGCCGCTACCTCGATATCGGCGTAGACGTGGTCCACTTCGGTGATGACCTGGGAATGCAGGAACGGCTGATGATCTCCCCGCAGGCGTGGCGGCGTTATGTCAAGCCAGCCTATGCCGAGCTGTTCGGCATGTGTCGCGACGCGGGTGCGCACGTTTCGCTGCACTCCGACGGCTACGTCGTGGACATCATGCCCGACCTCATAGAGTGCGGTGCCACGATCCTGAACCCTCAGGATCTCTGCAACGGCATTGAGAACATCCGGCGGGAACTCAAGGGCAAGGTGTGCATTGAACTGGACATTGATCGCCAGAGCATAGTGCCGCGCGGCACGCCGGATCAGATAGACGCGCACCTTCGGCGCTGCGTTGAGGTGCTCGGCTCTCCGCGGGGCGGCCTCATGCTCGTATGGGGCGTCTATCCGGGGACGCCGCTGGAGAACATCGAGGCGGTGATGCGCGCCATGAGCAGGCACCGGCGTCTCCTGGCGGACGGGAGCATCGAATGAGGCGGGGATGCGGGTCGCCGGTTGCCGGCCCTGGCCGGCGGGAGAGGCAGGAACCGCTTGCTGGCGCGGTTGCTTGACAGCAGGTGGCCGCGATGTAGAATGTAGCGCCGGTGCGGATGTGGCGGAATCGGCAGACGCGCTAGGTTCAGGACCTAGTGGGCCAAAAGCCCATGGGGGTTCGAGTCCCCCCATCCGCACCATTTCCTTTCCCCTAAAGCCTTACCTGCCCCGCCTTTAGCGCTTAGGCCCGCCCGTCGCTTGATGTTCTCCCCCCGCCGAGGTGTAATGGGTGTGGTCATCCTCGGACACTTTTCGGACAGATCCTGTCCCTGTTTCAGGCCGTAACATGGGAGATGGTTGACGTGCCAGAGCCTTTGCGCGACGCAAAAAGCGAGAACTACTTCATCAGCTTTTCGTATCAAGGCCGACGCCATAAGCGTTCCACGGGGAGTTCGGGCCTGCCCGCTGCCCGACGAGCGCAGGCCATCGTCGACGGGAAAGTGGCTCAACTCAAGGTTGGCCTAATCCAGGTCCCGGAGGGCGTAGGGGTCGCCGAGCTCATCTTCGATGGAAAGCAACAGCCAGATAGTGAGCGTGATCCGCTGAGTCTTCCAGAGTTCTACCGCCGCTACCTTCGCGAAGCAGTCCCGCCCAACAAGGCCGAGTCCACGTTCCTGACCGAGCGGATTCACTTGAGTCACTTGCAGGAGTTTGCCCGCACCCGGGGTGCCGCCGACCTTCGCGATCTGGGTCGAGACTTTTTCGAGGCATACAAACGCCGGCGCCACCGGGCGGGGGTCAGGAACATCACCATCAACAAGGAGCTGGGCACGTTCCGAACGATGCTGAACGTCGCTGTCAAGTCGGGACTGCTGGCGAGGAACCCGCTGGTGGACGTTAAGTGGCTCAAAGAAGACGTGACGTTCGAACGGTTCAAGGTGGGCAGCGAGATCGAGGCGCTCCTGGCCAACGGTGATTATCCTGAGGAAGCCGGGGCACGCATGCGTCGGTTCAGATACCTGGAGCCTGCCGAGGTGCAGCGCCTGTTGGAGCTTGCGAAGGGAACGCTGATCTACGCTTTCGTGGCCACCGCCGCGTACACGGGCATGCGGTTTTCGGAAGTGGCGCGGCTTACCTGGCCTGACGTGGACTTCGCCAACAAGCGCATCCTCGCCCGGGGCTGCAAGGGCTCGCGGAGGGAGCGCGAGTCACCCCGTTACATTCCGCTCCACCCGAACTTGGCTGCCATCCTCCAGGACCAGACTGAGTCAGCTAACGGCGCCCTCGTCTCTGGAGACGAGGAGGGGCAGGCCCGCCCCAAGGCCTTCTATTACTGGCAACTCAAGAAGCTTACCGACGGCACCGAGTTCGAGGGGATCCGCTTCCACACGCTCCGCCACTCGTTTGCCAGTAACCTCGCTGTGCAGGGGGTCGGCCAGAGACTCATCGATGTGTGGATGGGCCACCAGACTGAAGCCATGCGGAAGCGTTACCAGCATCTGTTCCCCGACCAGCAGCAAGAAGCAATCCAGCAACTGGATTTCTGAGATCTTAGTCGCTGCTCCACTTCCTACCCCACGCCTTCTGGGGCTTAACCGGAGCCCAGATACTCTGCGACGCTGTGATGGGGGATGATATGCTTTCCCTGCTGGTGTTGGCGGGGTTTTCTGCTCTCCAGCTTCCCCTCGCGTATCCACCTCCGGATCGTCGCCTCAGACTTGCCCAGCAGCTGGGCCACTTCCTTCACAGAGTAGGTTGGTTTGGGCGTCGCGCCATTTTGGCTTGCCATCTTCTCCAGACTGTCGGCAATCCGAGACAATTGGTGGCCAAGCTCCTGAACCATCTGGACACAGCTTGTAAGATCTTCTGTGGCTTCGAGTTCACCGGCAAGGATACGCTCGCGCATGATGTCGCGAGCAAGGCCAATCTCATGTGCAGCTTCGGGAAGATTCATCGGTCTTGCCAAGGTGTTTCCCATAACTGATTATCCGTTCAATAAACGTCAGCCGACATCACCCGGCGGGACGAGCCGTTCTCGCCCTGCTTCTGGAGTCGGTGGTCTACGATTGCCCTTCGGATATCTCATGGTGACTGAAGAGAAGCGTCTGCTCAGGCGAACGATTCTGAAGGTGAACTTGCGTGCGGAAGGTCATGAGCATCACACCCCAGATCCTCAGATCCTCCCATTTCACCTTCTTCCAGTCAGCAGAGGGGGCCCGGACCAACACGACTTGAACTTCGACAGGCTTGACGTCCCTGACGACCAGGAGTTCAGCCAGCTCACGCTGCTTCGCCCCAGGGAACTGGATCACACAGACCCTCCCGTTCGCCTCCTCGGGACGCCAGTGCCCATGTTCTCTGCATTCGATGAGCAGGTACTCGCCGTCTCGAAACACTGGTCGCCACTCTTGGCTGGTTCTCAAGCAGAAAACATTGCCGTAGCCCGGCGTGGGGAACCTGACATAGGGACCGGCGCGTTGCGCCTGGGAACTCGGCGGAATGTCCGTGAGACGATCAAGCAGAGGGATTTCGGGGCCGCCTCGGCCCAGGCTGGCCGCGAATAGCGTCAGGTCCACATCCAACCCGCCTAGCCATTCCACAGGGATCCGACGCAGGTCGAGGTGGCGGGTGGCTACCTCCACGTCGGCCAACATCGGCGCTTGTTCCCCCATCAGCGGCACAGCAGGTTCGCTGCTCCCATCCCGTTGAGCCCCACCCAGCAGCGGGCGTCAAACGAAGCATGTCCGCCCTACCCCACAGCCGCCCTCCGACTCCCGGCCGGACAGGTCTGAAAGACCATAAGCCCCCCTGAGTCAGTTCTGCTCTAGCTGGGTGAATCCGACCAAGCAGGCCAGCCCACAGGTCCTCGGCCGGTCGACCAACGTACGGGAAGGCTCCAAGTTCAAGGTAGTAGCCAGGCAGGATCCTACGCTGCTTCAGCGCGTAGTTGAGCAAGCCCGCGTGAAAGCTCATGAGAGCCTGGGAATCGACTCCCAGCAGCGGGAGCTTGATGGCATTGAGAAGCAGAAGGAAGAGATGGAGAGGCGGCAGCGTCGTCTCAGAGCCGAGCAGCGGGCTGTCATCAATGGCACGACGGTCGAGGACGAACTCGAGCGCGGCGGCGGCTACGGGCGGTATGACTACGTGGTAGAGGACGCCGTCAAGGCCCGCGCCAAGGCTTTGGAAGCCGACATCCTGGCTGAATCGGATCTCGGCAAGCAGGTCCTGACACTCCGCGACGAGAAGGACAACTTGCTCGACACGGTCTGGTTGGCCACGTCCTGCGGCCAGATCAAGGAGCTTCGGGAGCAAGTGAACGCTCTGCTGGAGTTCAAGCCTACCGCGCTCGAAGAGAAGGCGCTCCAGATCGCGCCCGTCGAGCCGGAATAGGCTCCTTCAGCACCAGACCGCTGTTCGGGAAAGGGCTCGGCACAACCGGGCCCTCTCTGCCCTTCCGGACCAGGGAGCGATGAAGAACATGAAGAATGAAGAAGCGGTCGCAGATGTCCGCGAATTGCAGCCAGTCCCCTGCGGAGCAACGCTGCCGCCTTTCAAGAAGCGGTATTTCGAGTCGTCCTGCAGGGCCTGTCCGTTCTGCGGGAGTAGGAATCTCGCATCGGGACCGTTGGAGGCGGACGGCATGATCGCATGGGCCGCAGTCGAATGCCCTGATTGCGCGCATAGCTGGCAGGACGTCTGGACCGTGATCGACATGACGGAGGTCTTGGACAAGGACGGGCGCGAAGTCTCGTCCCATCTTCGTGCCTTGCGGACGGCCCAGCACGGCGTCAGGGCGTCCCAGGGATGCCTGTTGCCCGCTCCACCTCACCGGCGAGGGCGAACAGCCTCTCGGCGCGCTCCTCCCAGCCCGAACTCAAGAACCAGGACGCCCCCAGGTCCGTCCCGCTGCTGAGACAGTGGGGGACGGTCTTGCCGGTCCAGCCCCGGAGCAGTTGCAGGGCCCGCAGGTGTTCCTCGAGTGCCTTCTCGCATCGAGCGACAAGGTCGTCCCCGAGCTTGGCCCGCAGGGCCTCGTCCGTCACCGCGCGTTCCACCACGACCCGAGCCTCGCACTCCTGAACCCCTTCCCGCAGGTGTTCATACCGCGTGGTGACCGCAGCGCCAACTTCCGTCGGCGCCAGCAGCGCCGTATAGATGTCCAGGTTGCGCCAGTTGCTCTGTGGATACCGTTCCGGAACGCGTGCCACGCGCTTTCCGTTCTTGTCTCGGATCACCTTCCAGAAATCCCCGCCGACCCGTCCCACGCCGCGCCAGCTGCCCGCGATGGCGAAAGCGGGAATCGTCCGCCACGTGGCCGAATGGGCGTCCTCCAGCCTGTTCCCGCGATGGAAGTAGGCCACCAGCTCAGGCCGACTCCACCCCGCCAGGCTCTTCTCGTGAGCCGTCCGCAGATACACGACGGCCCGGTAGCCGAAATTGGCCTTCGTGTAGGTGCCATGGGCGGCGACGACCCACGGGACCCCCGGCGCCACCTCGGCGAAGAAGGCGAGGTCCTGCTCGCTCGGGCATGCGTCGTTCATCATCCCCACCATCATCTTGTCGTCCAGTCCGCGCTGAGCCAGTCGCTGGCGGATCTGGTCGAAAAGGCCCTTCCACATCTCCTTGCTCCCCGGCTCCTCGAAGCGCGGGAGCACCACGCTCTCGGTCCTGCCCGTCGCCCTGTCCAGCACGGTAACCACCGGTCCCGTGCTGCCGGCAAACCGGTTCTGCTTCTCCATGAACTTCTTGTGATACCCGCGGCCCTGGAAGTCTTCCTTCTGGGCCATGTAGGCCTCCCACGCCGGGAAGACCACGATCTTCAACGGACCCAGGTTCTTCTCCGCCGTCGCCAGATACCGGTCCATCACCGAGAAGTCATACTCATACGAGCCGTCGTCTCTCCGTATCCAGCGAACCATGCTCTCCGAGTTCCCGAGGTTGCACTGGGCGATGAGGGGGACATAGACGATCCGGCTGCCCGAATCGCTCACCAGGCGCAACGACTGGGCGATAAGGTCCCAATGCCGGTCGGACCACAAGGGGGTCTCGTACTCGAGCGCCAGCGTATCCGGCGACTGGAGCATCTCCACCCACACGTGGTAGTCCTGCGGGTCCGAAAGCGTCCAGTCCGCAACCTTCAGTTCCAGCGGCGCCGCCAGCGGCTCCTCGCCCCGCGCCCCGACGGTGACAGAACCCTTATACGTCCCCGCAGTGGCGTCCCGGGGAACCTGCACCGTCAGCCACAAGGCGGTCACCGCCCCGTCCACGAGGGCGCGCGAGGTCCCGCTCTGGCTCAGGGGTATCTCTTCCGGCGGCGTCTCAACCAGACATCCCAGCTCGGCGTCCACACGGCCCATGCTGCTTCGGGACCGGAGGCTGGCGTTCTCTCCCCAGGGGACGGCATACCGCACGCGAACCGCGGATGCCGGGATGACGCTGCCCGCTCCCTGAAGGTCCGACACGCTCACGCTCAGTCCCTGGATCGCCCGGTTCGAGCCCACCATCAGCTTCCCCGAGAACGCCCCGTTGCGCGCCCCCGTGATCCGCGCCGGACGCAGCGGCTCCGTCCGATCGCCCCAGTCGATCACGAAATCGCTCGCCAGCAGGTCCTGGTTCCATACCTGGAAGCCCTGCGGACGCAGCGCGTTCGGCGTCAGACCCTCCGCCTGCGCCGCCGTCAACGCCACTTCGTACAGCATGCAAAGCGGCCAGCGGAACCGCCTGTCGTTGCCGTTCTTGAGCTTGTACTCGTAGACGTCCTTCGAGTGCGGGGCGCGGACGACTTCGATCGCCACGACGTTCACCCCCGGTCGGAGAAGGTCCGGTGGGACCTCGACATCGTCCAGGACGCGACGGCGCATCTGCCGCACGCTGTCGTTGCGATCTATCCTGCGCGCGCTCCAGACGCCCACGCGGCGGGCGAGGGCGCCGTCCTTGCCAAGGAACGCCTCGGGCGGATAGGCCTCTGCCAGGTCCGAGCCCGGCGCAATGTGCGCCCGCGCCAGCTCCTGACCGTTCACGTACACGATCGCCCCGCCGTGACACGCAAGCGACAGCTTCAGTCCGCTCACTTTCGATGGATCGGAGACGGAGAACTTTCCCCGCAGACAGAGCTGGGCCAGGTTGACGTCGTACGCCGTCATCCGCACCATGTTCCGCACCCAGCCGTTATCGTCGAACTCCGGACTCGTCCAGTCCGCCGGAGGGCCGTACTTCTCCCACTCCGGCCAGGGACCGTCGAACGTCTTGACCTCGCCGTCCACATCGGCCACCGGCGGCCTGACCGTGTGGTAGATTCGCCAGTAACTCATGGAGTTCAGCACCACGGTGGACACGGGGGGACTATCCTGGGCCCCGCACCAGGCGAGGTGGGTCAGCATCCCCCCCGCCACGAGGACAGACGCGGCGGTCCAGACCGCCAAGGCACGCACTGTGTTTCGCCTGGAACGCATCCTGTGAACAACGCTCATATCAACCCTTGCTCCCTCGTGTTTCCAGTCGTGCGACCGTTTCGGGCATCCGCGCTCCCAAACCTGCGCGACCTTCACTGCGATGCCGCCAATGACGGGCCCTGCCGGAGCGCTGACTCCTGGACCTGGCCGGCGGCGCCCTCAGACGAGCCCGGATGAGCCGCGACCTCGAACCGGCAGCTGCCCTCTCGCCCAGCCGCTCAGCCCGCCGCCCGACCGCTTCCGGCAAGCCCTCCCACGGTCCTGACAGAAGGAACTTCCCCCATGGTATGCGACGTCGGCCTCGGTGTCCACAAGCGCTGGACCGAGTATCCCGCCACGAAGCCAGCGCCGCCGGCGAAGAACAACGTTGCCGGTCTTCCGAGGTCGAGGCTCAGTCGGTGTGACGGCTGCCGCTGGACGCCGTATTGCTCGCCGGCGCCGGTACCGCCGCCAACAGCCCTTCGTCCCTCCACTTCTTCAACAAGGCAATGAGCCTGTCGTACGAGGGTTTGGGACTGAGGTCCTGGCGCAGCAGGCCGCCGTTGGGGATGAAGCCGGGATCGACGAAGTCCCAGCATGTGACCGCATCCACGTAGGGCTTGCTGAAGGCGATCTTGTAGAACGTCTCGAACCACTGGGCCTGCGTCTCTTCGCTGAAGTCCTCGCCGCGCCAGTGGATCTTGGCGCCGCCGACGCCGCCTCCCCACCACGGGCTCTTCCGCGTCTCCGCCGAGGAGGAAGAGAAGCCCAGTTCGCTGATGTGGATCGGCTTGCCGAACGCTCGAAAGCTCTCCAAGTTGCGCTCGAACTCAACCATGTCGCGCCCCGAGTGATAGTACTGCAAACCGACGGCGTCATACTCGATCCCGCCGTCTTTGAGCCGCTGCAAGTAGTCGTACACGCTCTGCTGCCAGACCGCGGGCTGGCGGCCCATGTAATAGTCGCACCAGGTCCCCGTGGAATTGACAATCCGGAAGCAGGCGGGGTCGGCTTCGCGGGCCGTCTTCAGCGCCGCGCCCGTCAGCTCCACGTTCTGCTCCTTGGTGAAGCCCGGAAACTCGTTGCCCGGTTCATTGTCCGGCTGTAGGTGAGCTTCGTTGATCACGTCCCAGGTCTGGATGCGGTGGCGGAACCTCAGGATCGAATCGCGCACGTGATCGAGACACGACTTCTTGGTCTCTTCGAACGACAGATTGCGCTGCCAATCGGGCGTGGCATTCGGCACGAGGAAGATCAGCGGATGGCCCTTCGTCACCAGCGCAGTGCGGTCGAGCGCGTCGAGCACCCTTGTGGCCCTTGAGAAATCCGGTTTGCCGTGTTCAGGCTCGACGTGCTTCCGGTAGAACGACGCCACCGTGGCGAAGTTGAACAGCGCCTCGAACAGTTCGGCGAACTTGGGGTCGCCTCGCCGGTAACCACTGGCATTGCAGCCGAAGAGAACGCCGGGACGAGGGCCGTTGCGGACAATCATCTGCTCCGCCCGCTCCGTCACAATCATCTCGCCGGCCCAAAGCGATTCAGCAAGGGAAGACATCGACGCCGCCACGTAAGCCGCCCGGTCCGCCGCCAGGCCTTCCGTCTTGTCCAGCAGGGCCTTGGCCTTCGCGGCGCGCTCGCGGGCGGCTGTGGAAAGGACGATGCCCGACTGCCGGCATTGCTCCAGTAGCGCCTGAACCGTCGCCAGGCGGTCCGCCGCGAACTCGTAGTTCAGCACCAGCGGCTTTTCCGAGAAGGACTGCGGCGTGTAGCCGCGGCCGCGGTTGTCGGCATAGACGAACACCTGGCCGAATCCCGGCACCGTCATCGGTAAGGCGATGCGGAACGGCTTCTCCGGCGGCTGAAACACTGCCAGACCCGGCTCAAATCGCGGCTCAAACGTAAACGGCCGGGTGAGCAAATCGCAGACGTGGAAGCGGGTGAAATCTTCAACCTTCAGCGGCTCGCCGCGGTGATCGTAGACCACACAGCGAGCCGACAGCGACTGCAACATCTCTCCGCGGTTCCGAGGGGGACTCATGGGTGGTGTTCCTTTCGAGTGAGAAGAAGAAGGGGACAGTCCCCGTTCAAGCGAAGCCGGGCGCCGCAACTCGGACACGGCGTCTCTTTCCGCATATCTTCGGCCCCATAAGTTAAACCCCTCAAGCCAATCAAGCCACGAAAACGCATCGAATACAGCCGCCAGGCTCGCCAAGAATGGTGAGACCAGTAACACCCAGATTAGCCACACGAATAGCAGATTGCGGCGCGAGATCTTGCACCGGACGTCCGCAAATGCCCAGCACACCAACCAGTCGGTGCAGGTCAGCGTAGAACGGCGGATCATCGATCAGTGGCACGAGCGCAACCCTGACACAGGCAAGCACACCGGCCTCAAAGAAAGGCTCAAAGGCTCGCGTTTCAGCGCTCGACAACGCTCTGGCACCAGGCCTAAGCTTGCTTCTCTGGGCCTTGACCCACTGACAGCCCTTCGCCACCATAAAGGCGAGCATCCTCTTCATCGTGTCGAGGTCGCGCTGCATGAAGAGACCCTGTTAGCCCTCCAGCCACCCCGCCGGCCCGCGCGGGGGGAGGCTTGCTGAGCCGTCTGCTGCTTATGATCGGCGGCGGAAACGGTCACTCAAGGGGAACCGGGCCATGTGACCTGCGGTACCCAGCCCGGCTTCGGAGTCCTCTTGTCAGCGTGCGTTCCCTCAGCCTACCCAAGCGCGAAGGCCGTCCGGCTCCTCCTCGTCAAACCAATGGTCGCTGCCGGGCTCGACCAGCCCCCGCCAGGTCTCATCGCGAGCGAAGAAGCTCCCGCTGAGGGCATGGATCTCATCCGTGTCGCCGTCGGAGGCATCCTCTGAGATCAGTCCCTTGACGACGACGCTGCCGAGCGTTCCGGCCTCGACGCTGCTGTTAGAGAAGTCGCCGCCCACACGAAGGGATCCGAAGTTGCCGTCCACGGCAACGGTGCTCTCAACCATGTCGCCGAGCACGGCGACACGCGTCAGATTCCCGCTAACGGTCACGTCTCCCTCCAGGTCGCCCTTGGCGGTCAGCGCACCGAGGTTACCACCAACGGCAATGTCGCCCAGCACGTTCCCGCCCTTGTGACCGCGCCCTATTGCTGACACGGCGCGAAGCGCTCCCCCGACCTGGACGGAGCCGGCGACATCGCCGCCGACCGCCTTCAGGACAAGTAGGTTGCCTGACACGTCCACGGCGCCGGTCACGCTGCCGCCGTGTGGTCCGCGGCCGACGGCCATGGCCTTCAGCAGGTTGCCCCCGACGGTCACGTCAGCCTCCAGGTTGCCGCCGACGGCCATGATGAAGTTCGCGTTCACGCCGACGTGGACGCCGCCCTCGATCATGCCGTCTTTAAGTCGCCGCCCGACGGCCTTGAGCATCAAGAGCGATCCGTCCACCGTCACCGATGATCCGTCCCCGTCGCCGTCAAGGATGGATCCCTGGGTGGCCTGTATGATACGCGCGTTGCCGCCGACCGTGACCTCGCCGGCAATGTCTCCATGAATGGCGCGCAGATGGACCAGATCTCCCACGACGGTGACGTCACCCAACACGTCTCCGTGGACGGCCATTAGCCGACCCAGGTTGCCGTCCACGCTCACGTCCGCCTCTATGTCACCTTTGATGACCTTTATGAGTCTTGCGTTGCCGTGAACGGTAAGGGTTCCGTCGAGGCCGCCGCTTCCGCCCTTTCCCTTGGCCATGCAGACGCCGAGGTCGCCGTCAACCTCTATCACACCCGCAATGCCGCCGGCCACAGCGTGAAGGCGGCCCAGGTTGCCGCCCACGGATATGTCGCTCAAGATGTTCCCGTGGACGGTCTTGATCATGGTCAAGTTCCCCAGGACGGTGACGTTACCCTCGATATCCCCATGCACCGCCATGATCTGGATCGCCGGGCCGGCCGTGCTCACGTCGCCGGCCAGGTCACCGTGGATGGTCCTGAGTGCCTTCAGCGAGCCGCCGATCACCACGTCTCCGTCCACGTTGCCCCGCACGATCAGAGCATTCGCATTGCCTGCGCTGTAGATGGCGGTCGGGTCGTCCTCGTCGCCATCGCCGTCCACATCGGCCGGGAAGGTGTAGCCGCCGGTGGTCGTAAGCCCACCCAGATCGGCGCCCAGCAGATCATCCCTGACCTTGACGACATGCAAAGGACCCTCAACGACAAAGAAACCGAGGGGCGTTGGGCCTGGGCGCAAATCTCTCAGGGAATATGCTTGCCCCAGGGAGTCGCTCGCCGCGCTCTCGATGATGACGCCGAGATCGCGAGTCTCGGTGCCGTCGCCATACAGAAACACCGTCCGGGAAGCCATCTTCACCATGACGTCGGTCGTTCCCGGGACGAAATCAGCCGGCTCCCAGGCGATGTCCGGCGCAATCACGCCGTTGGAGTCGTCGGCGTCGTAGACGGTCACGATGACATCGTCGTAGACGTGCGAGTCCACCACCGCGGCGCCCAGAAGAATCCGGCTCTCCAGTCTCTCCAGCACCAGGCGCTTCCGTCCGAAGCGCCCGTGCTGCCCGCCTTCCCGTGCTGAGTATCGGCGCATGTTGTCCTCCTTCTCAGTGCTCCACATCGGGACACCCGTGAAGGCACACTCCTACCACGAGGGCACCAGCCAGCCCGTGCAAACAGCCTCTCCCCGGGCTCTCGGGGTACGTTATCTGCGAGAATCGCACTGTGGACAAACAACTCTCGCGCAAAACTCATGCCAGCAATGGGATGGCAGTCCGTTCTGCGGTGTCCACCTAACTCCAGCCGGTATTTGGGCGCCATAGCCCACCCCGCCGAGCCGCGCGGGGGGGGCAAACCTGGCTGAGCGCCTGGCTGCTGCGGGCGTGGCGGCGTTGCAGTGGAAGCCATGCGCCGCAGGAACGTGGCTCAGGCTCGAAGCGGATAGCAGCCATATTCCCGAGTGGCTCCGCCCATAGCCAGCGCGTTCTCAGGGCGCACGTAGTCAGTCAAGCTGTTGCCGGTCCCCCCGCCGCTTGCCAACCGGATACCTTTTCTGATTTGCCCCAGCAGGCTAGGAGACCTTATGGGCACTTTCCTCTATCCGCCTGTAAGCGTGCTCAATGGCCAGCTTTGGGGGGAGTCAAGGGAAGGAAGGCCTTCGAGGCGGATGCAGGGCTTGTTTGGTGGGTTAAGTGAACTCGTCTACTGTTGCCTTCGCGCGCGCGTGTACTTGCTGAAGTGACAGACTGCTCAGCACTTCCTCATTGATCTCTTCAGTTCTTGCTTCTGCTCCTCCTTGTTTCTGCTTCCCCCCTTTTCTTCGCGGGCGCTCAACGGCTGGTCTGCCACACTGAGCCGTGCCAGGGTGACGCAGCTGCTAAATCTGCTGAAGCTGCCCGATGACATCCGCAGCGAGATCCTCGGCTTCCCCGCCGAACGGCGACGCTGTTTCACGGAACGGCGCTTACGTGCAGTTCTTGCCCTTCCTTCTGCCAAGGAGCAGACTGGGGCGTTT